>CAYGBS010000058.1:5727-10460 GCA_964348215.1 uncultured Candidatus Bathyarchaeia archaeon | reverse complement strand
CGATTCCCACTATAGAGAGCTACCTGTTGAACGTTGAATCTGGCCTCATAAACATAGCGAAAGAAGAGGTCGGTGAAGACTTCATGGAAGACTGGATCAGAAAGGTGGAAGAGGCTAGAAAGGAGAAAGAGCCGAAAGCTGAAGCTGCAACTCGAAGGTTTATCCCGGGGCTTCCAAAAGGGCAGCATTGGATAAGGGTTCTACCTTCAGATGACGTTCTTAAGGAAAACGTGGAAGAGCTGGCCGGCAAACTAGGACTCTCCTGTAAGCCGCAAAAGGACGGCTACCTGTTGGTGTATGGAGACAGAGAGAAAGTGAAGGATTTTGTCAAAGAAATGGCCGAGAAAACCCGAAGGCCACGGGAAATTTAGACTCTTTTGTTTAAAAAAGCTGCAGGAACATAGCATTAACTTATTTATAGAAGAATCTTATAGAAGAATGCTGTACAGCCAGCAGGCTGTACTGCGAAAGCCGGAAAGCCGTGGAGCGACCCGGAAAGATGCCCTACGTCAAAAAAGTCGAGTTGAGAGGCTTCAAATCTTTTGGACCGAAAACCGTGACGGTCAAGGTAGATAAGGGCTTCACGGTGGTGACAGGGCCAAACGGCAGCGGAAAGACAAACATCGTGGATGCAATTCTCTTTGTCTTAGGTGAACTTAGCGCGAGGAGAATGCGGGCTGAAAACCTTGCGAAGCTCATTTTTCACGGTTCACCAGACGCGGGAGTTAAGAAGGCAAAGTCAGCCAAAGTCTTGCTGCAGTTTGACAACAAGGATGGACGCATACCAGTAGACACCAGCACTGTGACCATCTCCAGAGAGGTTTCGCGGAACGGGCAGTGCGTCTACAGGCTTAATGGGAGAAGAATCTCCAGGACAAACATTCACAATATGCTTTCTATGGCTGGGATCACATCAACAGGTCACAACATAATCTTACAGGGCACAATCACTCGGATGACAGACATCTCTCCAACGGACCGCCGCAAAATCATCGAGGACATGGTTGGAATAGCCCAATACGACTCTGAGAGGGCAGAAGCAGAAGAAAAACTTCGAACTGCTGAGATTTCAATTCGAACAGCCATGGGGCGAATCGACGAGGTGCAGAAGCGAGTCGACGACCTTGAAAGAGAAAGAAACGAACTGATGCGATACAGCTTCATACAGAACGAGATAAAAAGATTTGAAGCAATGAAGCTGTCCCATGAAATCGCAGCAGCCGAGGAGAAGGTGACCGCGACCTCTTCGAGACATGAGGAGGCACAGGGCAAGGCTGAACATCTACGGCAAGTTCGAGATAAGATGCGGGGTCACCGCCACTCAATCGAAAGCGAGTGGAGAAAGCTTAGCTCAGACTTCGTTGAGGAAGGTGGTTCAAAGGTTCTTGAGGTTCAGATAAAAATAGGAGACTTGAAGTCAAGGCTGACTGAGCTTTCAACAAAGATCGGTGCAAGCACAACTACTCTTGAAGGATTAAGAAAGGTCAGAGAGAACTTCCTTCAAAAACGTGGGGCAATGCGGAAGGAAATAGACGAGAACCGCAAGACAGTTCGGCGGCTGAAGAGAAGACGAGGACGGTTGGTTAAGGAGGTTGAAGCTAAGAAAGCTGAACATGGCGCCCTTGCCGATGAGACATCACAGCTTTGGGAAAACATTGGAGAAAACAGCAAGGAAATCCGGGAAACGGAACGGCAACTTGATAGGCTTTACCAAGAACTTGCCAACTTGAAAGCTGAATACGCTCGAAAACAGACCTCTAGAAAGGTCTTAACGCGCAGACTGAACGATCTCAAAACTCGGAAAGACAGGTTTACTGACACCTTGGAAGAGCTTGAAAAATCCCTAGCTGACCTGAAGCAGGTGCAGAAAGAACAGAAAAAACAGCTAAATGACATACAGAAATCCCTTGAACGGAGAAACCTGCAGAAGGAAGCGGTTGAAAGAGAGATCGACGAAGCAGGGAGAATCGCTGGAACAGCACGGGAAGCTGTCGTAGAATTCGCGACTCAACGAGAACTTGCCGAGACCGTTGCTTCAGAAGAAAGCGCCCTGAAAAACATTGAGGAACTCTGTGAACTTGGAGTAGTATCCGGAGTATACGGGCGGCTTAAGAATTTAATCAAGATAGAAAAACGGTACAGACAGGCTTTAGAAGCCGCTGGAGCAGGGTGGCTCGAAGCCCTAGTAGTACGTGATTTTGACGCAGCGTTTACATGTGCTGAAACACTGAGGCGGCTCAAACTTGGCAGAATCAAAATTATCCCCGTAGAAGGAATGAAGAGGAAGAGCGTAAACGTCTCGAAACTGAAAAACGTGGAGGGATCAGCAACAGCATTTGTCAAGTGTGCGAAGGAACATGAACCAGCTGTCGACTTTGTATTCGGCGACACCGTTGTTGCGAAAAGCGACAGGACAGCATTAGACGTTTGCAGAAAGGGATACCGAAGTGTAACAGTAAACGATCATTCCCAGTGAAACCGCCATCAAAAGCCTAGATGAAGCCGTGAGAGCCCTCAACGAGCACTTGGCAAGGAGAGGAAAAGACATCTCGTTCTTCGAAGAAGAGATAGAACGAACAAGAAGCGAGATAACACGGCTTTCCGAGGCCATCGCAACTCTAGGCACTGAAATTGCCAGGGTCATAAAAAGCGGGAAAATCACAAAACGCAACATTCGGCGAATAGGCTCTCAAATGAAACGCGTGCAAGAAAAGCTGGAAAAGGAGAACACAGAGATCGGGCTTCAAAAAACTCAGCGTACCGCAATCCGAAAAGAAAGGAAAAAGCTCCGCGGCAAACTAGCTGAGTTGAGGCAGAAGATCGATCCCACCCACCTTCAAGAGCTAGAGGTTCAAAGAGACAAGCTAGCTGAGAACATCATAGCGCTCAGACAAAACCTCGGCACAATCGAAACCGAGCTCTCAACACTACAGTCAAAATATGACAACGTTTTGAAGCTAGGCTACGAAAACGTCAAGGTTCAACTCAGAAAAGTGGAGAAGCAGCTTTCAGTAGTCGAGGAAGAGGCTGACGAGGCAACGCAGGAAAAAGAACAGCTCAAAGAAGAACTTGTCAAGCTTGAGAAATCGCGAGAAGAGCTCTCCGAAACTGTTCTGAGCGCAAGAGAAGAAGCCAAAAAGTTCACCGCTCAAATCGACGACATCGACAAAGAACTGAAGAAACTAGACGCGGAATACGAACAGGCAGAACGCCTGCGCAACCAGCTTCAACTCTCACTTCAAACATCACAGCTACGGCTAGACGGTTCCATACGGCAACTCAGAGAATTCGGCTACGAAGAACCATTTCCCATAACCCTAATTCAACTGGAAGAGGCTGAGGCGTCCCTCAAAATGATGAAATTCGAGCTAGAACGCCTCGGAGCCGTCAACCAGCTTGCACTCTCCCATTACACAGAGCAGATATCACGGTACAAAGAATTATCGCTACGCATGAATGAACTAGAACGCGAAAAACAGGCGATAATCAGCTTCATGGACGAGATTGAAGGCAAGAAACGTGCAGTCTTCATGGGGGCCTTCAAGAAGATACACGATAACCTGGGAAAATACTTCTCCAAGGTAACAGGCGGCGGCCACGCTGAGCTAAAACTGGAAAACCCGGAGGAACCATTCAGCGGAGGCATCGACATGATCGTTGAGTTTCCCAACAAGCCGCCTATCCTAGTAAGCGGGGCCAGCGGCGGAGAAAGGTCAGTGTCTGCCGTAGCATTCTTACTAGCCATCCAAGAGTTTACACCAGCCGCGTTCTACATCCTCGACGAGATTGACGCCCACCTAGACGCCTTTCACATAGCTAAACTCGGAGAACTCCTAGCAGAAGAAGCTGAAAAGTCACAGTTCATAGTTGTCACACTGAAGCCTGAAATGGTCACCAAAGCCGAAGAGGTCTACGGGGTCTACATGCGGGACGGAGCCTCCCACATAATCGCCGCTCAGCTTCCGGAGGCTAAGGCTTAGTGTCCATGAAGAAACCGTTCTTCCTCACGCCTCCATGGAACATTCTCTTCGAAATCCACAAACTCGAAAAAGTAAAGCCCTGGAATGTTAACATATCCTTCCTCCTTACATCCTTTCTAGATGAGATGCAGAAGCAAGATGAAGTGGATTTCCGAGCATCAGGCGTAGCCCTAGACTCCTCTGCCTTCATCTATCTGATGAAATCGAAACTCCTGTTGAAACTTGAAGAGCCACCGACGCCGCCTAAACCTTCACCAGGCTTCATCCCGCCGCCGATCTTCCTTCCACTCCGATATGAACTGACCTCTACCACAATTGAACAGCTATTAGACGCTCTAGACACAGTTCTGAAAGGCGAAAAGCTGCTACCATCAAAGCCGCGCTTAGAACCCATTCTGCCGCCTCCAATGGAGATCATGCCCCAGATTGACCGCTACCTAATGGAAGTCGAGAATCTGATGGAAAAGCTGTACAGCGACATGCTTCGCCTCGTCAAAGGAAAACAGTTCCTAAGATTCTCAAAACTCGTGCTTGACAAGAACAGGCTTGAAGCTATCCGCACGTTCATCCTCCTTCTCTTTCTCGCTCAAAAACAGAGAATCTGGCTCTGGCAGGAAGAAGAGTTCGGCGAAGTCTTGATTTCTTTGGAGGGAGACGTAGCTGTTGAAGGAAATGGAGAAACCATCGCCTGAGCCAGCAAGCCCGGAGACAAAGAAGCAGCCGAGGATCAAAACATAGATCCCCGAGGCCGAA
>CAYGBS010000058.1:5344-5717 GCA_964348215.1 uncultured Candidatus Bathyarchaeia archaeon | reverse complement strand
TGGAGACAAAGAAGCTGAGGCGGCGCTTGGCGTTGGTAGAGGCGGCCTTGTACGTCGCTGGCAGACCGTTAAGCTTGAAGGCCCTGGCTTCTGTAATCAGAACCCGTTCCAAGAAGCTGACTCAACGTCTTGCACGCACTCTGAAAGAGGACTATGACAGTCGAAACACGAGTCTAGAGATTTTGGAGCTGGCCGACGAACGTTTCGTCATGCAGTTAAAGGCAAAGTACTCGCCGCGGGTACAAAAACTGGCCATAAGGCCTCTCCTAACAATAGGTCCCCTAAAAACGCTTTCCTACGTGGCCTATAGACAACCAGTCCCCCAAAAACAGGTACTAGACGTTCGGGGACACCACGTTTACGGCCCGCCAAA
>CAYGBS010000058.1:0-5322 GCA_964348215.1 uncultured Candidatus Bathyarchaeia archaeon | reverse complement strand
GCCGACTACTTTGGCCTAAGCCATGACCTGCGCGCCATGAAAAGGCAACTCAAAAAAGTGTTTGGATTCGAACATAAACCCAAAGAAAAGGAAAAAGAGAAGGAATAGCGCTAAGCTTATATGTCATAGGCAAGGAAGACTGAAGAAGCTCAACCGGAGACAAAACATTGTCAGTTTGGCACGGGGATTCCCACAAAAGCAAACTATCAGGCGGCCGCAAACGCGCTAGCCGCAAAAAACGCCGCTTCGAAAGAGGATCATTTCCAATAGAAACCACCTTGGGCGAAAGAAAAACAAAGAAAACTCGTGGACGAGGCGGCAACCAAAAGACAAAGCTCTTCAAGGAAAACCAAGCAAGCGTCTCAAACCCAGCAACTGGAAAAACAGAGAAAGCAGAAATCCTTCGAGTAGTACGAAACCCAGCCAACATAGACTACGACAGACGCGGCGTGATAACCAAAGGAACAATAATAGAGACCAAGCTGGGACAAGCACGGGTAACTTCAAGACCTGGACAACACGGCATGGTGAACGCCATCATAACCCCAAAGGAAACAAAACGGAAAAAGTAAAACCCTTACTTCTTCGCCTGCTGCCTCATGACCGCTATCTCCCCAGCGACCTTCACCAAAATCCGCATCTTTGCCTCTTTCTTCCGAACCCATACCCGCCCCGTCTTTCGCCACGGAATTGACGGATGAGAAACATCTACCTCAACCTCAGGCTCCAAGCCCAGATGCTCTGCAGCTCTCTGCAGCTCCGCTAACGTTGGATTTGACACCGCAACACTCTTCGGCACCTTTCGTCCTTCCCTCCTCTTCTTAGAAGAATCGAAATACACTGGCCAAAGAATCGTCTTCTCCTGCTCCTTCATACCTTTTCCTCTCTAAGCATTAACATTTATTTTGCTCTTTGTATTTCTATCTTCTTGCCGGATGATGAAAAGGTATTTGCTTGATTAGATGATATTTCAGAGTTACGCGGACGGCACCTCAAGATAAACCATCAAGCAACAGTTGTCCCTTCACGCCTTGAATCAGGTCTTTGAGCAGCAATTCCGCTTGCTAGGAAGTTATCACTTTGTCTGATTGAGTCATCTGGTTCCCTCAAAGGAAGCTGTCACGCGAACCGCTGCAGCCAAACTCACGACATGGTACTTCGAAACTTGCTTTCCTTTTCTAGCCAGTTTTACACCCTAGCTTGTTCTTGCGTGTACTTCCTCCTTATGATAATTTTGAATACGGGGGAGAGCATGAAGAGGACTCCTGTAAACAGCCAGATTATTCTCGCCACGTATGCTGTTGCATAGACGATCACAATTGAGTTCCTTACGTACGCACTGCCAAAGGGGCTCAATTCCGCCTCAACTAAAGCGTGGAAATAACTATTGTAGTAGTGATGAAGCCCCCAGGCTCCCCAAATAAAGAAAAAGAATCCGAAGACCGCCAGAGGTAGTGACCATCCAAGGACTCCAGTTGGAGATCTTATCTCTCTGATGTAACCGATGACACTAAATGTTAAACCCAGAACTATAGGTAAGACCGAACGAAGTAATATGCTCTTTGAGAGATCTAAGTAGGCAGTTGGACTCGCTTCAAGTATAATGATTATGCGCCAAGGTTGATCCCTAATTTCGGGAAAGTACAGTGACAGTAAGAATGCAAGCGACAAAATGAACACCCCCACCTCAACGCTGACCCATCTCATCCCTACAGGTGTGTCACGCACGCGCATGTGTTTCACACCTAGAAACCTATCCGCAGCTGGGATTGATGCTTGAGCCAGCAAAAGCTGCTATAAGAACCAACAAGAATACAGACCCTACAATCATGATCAAAGCGCTAACAACAATGATGGTCTTTGCCCGTTGCGGCACCTGAGCAGCGTCTTCATCTGAATCTTCCTCAGAATCCAGCTTCTCCATCCTTATCACCCTCACTTCTTTCAATCATTTCCCCGTTAATAATCAGGTTGTTTTGTCTTTTGAAATTTATGGTTTAGAATTCTTTTTAGATGAAAATCCTCAAGTACACTTATGAGGCGCATTGTGGTTCCCCTTCCTGATGTTGCAGTCAAAAGATATTACAAGTTTCTTATCGACACCTTTGAACTTCTTGAATGCTCGTAGGTATCTTTTCACGGTGTTAGGATGCATGTGGGATGTTTTGGCATAGTTCGCTGATTCTACCGCTTCACATAATTTCCAGTTTTGGTTAAAGACTAGAATATTCACTCCAGCATGGAATTCCTTGTTTGTCAGACAACGGAAGCCTCTGCTTCTATATTCTTTGACCAACCGATTTATTCGTCTATCTTGAATCTGCTTTAATTTCTGAGGGGTAAACTTAGTACCTGTAAATATGCTGAGAGTACTACTCTTAGCCGAGATATTGGAACTCTAAGTTCCGTCTTCTCCCGCACATTCTCCTTTTTTTGTTGCCAGCATTCAGCGCGCGAATCCCATTATGACTTTGAAGAAACCAGGGCTGTTTCCTTAAGCACCTTTACTATCTCATCTGCAAACTTCTTTGGTTCTTCAAAAAATGGAAAGTGAGCTGAGTTCGTGAATAATATGATCTCCTTTTTTGGTGCCTTGATCACCTGAAAATAAAGCTCAACTAACTCATGTGGGGTCACATAATCGTGCTTTCCACTCATAAAATAGACCGGAATGTCAGCCCGAGTTACTTCATCCATCAGTTCACCCTGTATCGCGTTTTTTTTCATGTGTTTAGAAGAAAAACTCGAGCCTTTAGGGATTTTTGCAAAGTCAAACAGATTGTATTCTGGCGAGAGAAGTCCCGCCCAAAGAAAAGGTTTCCAGCTATTTGCTCCATAGAGTTCAGCTCTGAATTTGAACAGCCATTTCTCTAAAACTAACTCCTCCTTTTCGCGTAACTCTCGGATAGCCTCATCCTGACCAGTCTCTTTCGCGTGTATTTCGATGAACTGATGCGCAATCTGTCTGCTCCTTTTTTCGTTAGTTACCTGCCCGACTCCAATATATGCATGAAACAGCTCCGGGTATTGATGAACCAGAAGCATACCTAGATAGCTCCCCCAAGAATGACCCACCAAGTATACCTTTTCCTTTTTATAACGCTCTCTAAGTATGTAAATCAGCTCTAGAGCATCGGAAAGGATCTGGTTAACATTCATTGACTCAATTGGAATGTTATTGCTGAAGGATTTTCCAGCTCCTCTCTGGTCCCACTGCACTACAACACAATGGTCCTCTAACTGTCGTTGAAATCTGTGGGCATAATACATTATAGGCATTCCAGGTCCTCCATGCAAGAAAAGAAGAATGGGATTCTCTTTGTTCTTTCCTCTAATCAATACATACTGCCTTATTCCGCCAAGTTCGATTCCTTCTAGAGAGGCAATGCTTCCGGGTATGACTCGTCCATTCCGTGATCTGAATTTTGGGGTCCAGGAAAGGGATAGGTATATCACGATAACAAAGCCAATTAAGGCAGTTATTGCTATTCCCCACATAAACAGTCTACCAAGATTGTGTGGGTTCCTGTTAAAATTCTTCTGGTTTCGCAAGGTGTGGGAGGTGGGATTTGAACCCCCCGGTGCTCTGGTGATATCTCCAGCACACCCATTTTTCCACGCTTTTCGTAAAATCGAGCGTACATCATAATTCTCGCTTCATATCTCTTTTTAGAAAGGCAGTCAATAGTGCACCATTGAGTCATATGTCAAAGACGAAGCCTAGGAAGAGGATAAAGATAAAAGGACATTACATGCAGGTGAGACAACGTTCTACAGAGAAAGGCAAGAAAGGAACCATAATGGGAAAATGGAAAGCCAACAAGGCAAGAAAACGGCACTACAGATGCAAAATCGGAGTTAATGACAAATCAAGGGTTCTATGCGGGTTCAAAAGAGCAGGTTCACATTGCCTAAAGCGTGGTTCTCCCGGAAAGAGATGCCCCCAGCTAGTAGTATCATATAGTTAGCCTGCGTGCTATCGATGTAGACAAGATAGACCCTCCTAAGTTGTATGCAAATATCATTCGCCAAAAAGGATGAACGATGCAATCAACGGCGTGGACGCCGCATAGGCCCGTAAGGATCGCACGCATAGCTGTGTAAACGAGTTGACATGCTGAGCCGCACTCCATTTGCAAGCTTGTAGCGTCCTTCAGGGTTTGTTGTGAATTCTATTTTCCCGTATTCCGACCAGCCCAAGTCGCTTGAATGCACTGTGGGTTTCCGATATATGTATCCATGGTAGCCGTGCACGTCAACATAGGGAATATACTCTACGGGAATCACTTTTGGGGGCAGGTATAGCGAAGATGCAATGTTTCTTTTGAAGAAACGTGGCGGGAAGAAGCTTTTCTCAGATCCGTGATACAGCAATCGGGTATCGTCCAAGGATAATAACTCGTCAACACCTGAAATCGGCTCGGACGATTCCTTACAGAGATGCACATGGTATAAATCGAAAGGGGAGACCTCCGCGCACCACCCCTCCTCCAGTATGAAATCAATGTCCTTCAGCACTTTCGGATACAATCTCTCGTGAACCTTCCGAAAGAACTCCTCATAATTGGTTGGCAAGACCCTTTTCTTCTTGAATAATCTCCAAATGCCCATTCGTCAACCATGAGAACAGCTAGCTTGGATTATATAAACATGCTCAAGCTTCAAAGCAGAGAACCTGTCACAGTCTAAAGTCCAAGTTAGATAGAATAGGCGGAACTCCATTTATCCTTGGACTTCCCTCCTCCTTCTGACACCAGGAATGCCAGTAGCGATGAGGTTTTACCTAGTAGAGAACTCTCTCGAATGACCGAACTTTCAGCCGAATCATCAGGTGTCAGAACCACTCAGCAACCTCTTTCCCAACTAGTCCATACACTAGGCTAGTTATGACAATTGAGATTACAGATGTCGCGACCCCTGGAAAGACTAGGTTTGGCAGAAAGGTCGTTAGACCTCCCGCAAATAGGAGAATCACAAAAAGGACCAGCCCGTGAAAGAATAGGCTCCAGAAACTGGTGTCTGCTTCAACCTTCCACAGTTGAACTCCGAGAAACGCGTTAATCCCACCTATTCCCAGACACAGCAGACCAAATGCTAACCCCAACCCGATGATACTGCCGATGGAGACCAGAATTAGCGTAGCAAACGCCCAGCCAAACCAAAAGACGATGAAAAGAAGGGTAAACAGAACTCCATGAAGGAACACCTTGCCATAGAATTTTGGTCCCTTGCTTCCTGTTTCTGGCTTCGAAACCTCACCGGCTTCCATCGTTTGACGGTACACACTTGATTCTCTACGATGTTTCTCTGTGATAGGTTCAA
>CAYGBS010000057.1:0-11116 GCA_964348215.1 uncultured Candidatus Bathyarchaeia archaeon | reverse complement strand
CTCGCATGTATCCAGAAACCGATGTACCTCCAATCCAAATAGACAAGGGTTACATAAACCAGCTGTCTCGACAGCTCCCGAAATTGCCTAAGGTATTCAGAAAAGAATTGAAAGAAACGTTTGGTTTGAGTGACAAGCTGGTTGCACAGGTGATTGACATGGATTCAAGAAAGAAAAGGCTTTTCGATGAGATTGTGAAGACGACAAATGCCTCGCCTAAGCTGGCTGCTGTAGTGCTGACTGAGACTTTAAAGGCCTTAAGACGTGATGGTGTGAAAGTTGATAAAATGTCCGATGAGCAGATCGTGGACTTGTTCCGCCAAGTGGGTTCAGGAAAAGTTGCGAAGGAGGCCGTCTCTGATCTGATTGTTTGGCTTTCGAAGCATGAAGGAGCAGAGGCGGTTCAGGCGGTTGATGCCCTCAATTTGAGGATGATTCCTGAAGAGGAGCTTGAGAAGATTGTTGACAGTCTGATCGAAGAAAATCAGAGTGTGTTGGCGGAGAAGGGAGAAGAGGCTCTCGGCGTTCTCATGGGTTTGGCAATGAAGAAGGTACGGGGTAGAGCTAAGGCTGAATTTGTGAGCAAATTGGTGAAAAGGAAGCTCAAAGATTTCCAAAAATAGTTCGCCTCATGTCTTCTGAACGTAAATAGCTCCAACACGAGCACTGACATATCGAGGTTTAGTCTTAAAAAACAAAAACCAGTTACTCCACGTCAGTTTCAGCTTTTCTGAAGAATATGAAATACAAGGAGCTGGCAATGAAGTAGGTAACTGTTGTGAAGAGAAAGGGTGTAAAGAAGTCTGCTCCCGTCATCATGCCGCCGGAAACTGAAGCAGTCATAGCCCGTGGAATATTGTCAGCCATCACCATTACACCGTTTGTTGTGCCCCGTTCCCTTTCATTGACCAATTCCATCTGCAATGTCGAACTTAAGGGTCCAGCCATGTTCATTAAGGCGCCGCGGCTTACATACGCTACTGAAGCAAAAGGCAGCGTTGGAGATAGAGTTATGAGCATTATGAAAGGCATGGAGAGATATTGACAAAGTACTATGCTTCTAACCTTGCCCAATTTGCTGGACAATATTGGGGCAAGAAGGGTGCCTATGCCCAGTGTAACATTGCCTAAGGCGGAGATAATGCCTATTTGTTCTGTAGTGGCTGAAAATCTTAGTTTAAAGAATATGTTGAAGAGCGGCACTATGAACCCTGCTCCAAAACCTATGATACCGGTGGGTATGGTGAGCTTGAGTATGGTTACGTGGCTCTGAATGTTCCTAAAGCTTATGAGATCAAGCATTCTTTGCCTCCGCAGTCCTGTTTTCTCCTTTACCATTAGTATCGGAGCCGCGGCTGTAAGTGCTACGGCGACTGAGATGAACAAGGATATGCGGTATCCAACGGCTGAGCCGTCTACTCCTGTCGGTAGGCTCAAGTTGCTGTTTAACAGGTCCGGTAGAATACCGCCGACATAGCTGCCTATGACGCTCATGATTATCATTAAACTCCAAGCGACGCTGAAGAGGTATGTGCGCTCTTCCTGTCTACTGTTCTCAGCCATAAAAGGTGAAGAGGCTACCCATCCCAATGTGCCTATTAACCCTGCGATGAGGCTTGCTAGAAGGAGGATTGAAGGTTGCAAAGCGACGATTTGGACGAGGCTTATGAAGTTGGATGCGTAGCTGATGAGCATTGTCCTTTTAGGTCCTAATCGTTCGCAGACGATTCCTGCTGGTAAGGCTATGAAGCCTGTTGCTATGGCACTGGCCGTGAACATGTTGCCTATGAAGTCTGGTTGAAACCCTATATCATTGAGATTGAGGTAAAGATAGAATATAACTCCCCAGATTCCAAAACTCAAGCCTTGAAGGATGGTTGCAGCTAGGTAGAGTTTGGCGTTTCGGCTGAGCATTTCTATTCGTTGAATGTATCTGCTGATTTCAGAGAGTAACGGCAAAGGATATCGACCATAGGCTTTACGGGTGGCTTGATAGCTTCTAACCCAGTAGAAATAAATACTTTACGTGGAACAGAGAAGGCTCCGAGGGAAGCGTCTTCAGTTCGAAAGAGTTTTGAACAGAACAGCCTATCTCATAAACGTTGATCGGTGATCTTGAAATGGCAAGAATCAAAGTTGCGTTGGCAGGCATCGGAAATTGTGCTTCAAGCTTTGTTCAGGGTCTGTATCATTATAACGATTTGGACGATGAGGAAAAAGCCGTGGGGCTTAGGCATCTAATGCTTGGAGGCTATCATCCGCAAGATGTTGAGATAGTAGCTGCTTTTGATATTGATGTCAGGAAGGTTGGAATGGATTTGGCAAGGGCAATCTTTGCTAAGCCAAATAACACTTTGAGATTCGCCGAAGTTCCAGAATTAGGCGTCTCGGTTCAAAAGGGGCAAGTTTTAGACGGTGTGGGGAATTACCTTAAGGACATTGTTGAAATCGCTTCTCTTCAAGAGGTCAGTGTAGCACAAGTTCTGAAGGAAAGCAGCGCAGACATCCTGGTTAATCTTCTTCCCAGTGGTGCAGTAAAGGCTTCAAAGTGGTATGCTGAACAGGCACTTCAAGCTGGTTGCGCCTTCGTCAACGTCACTCCTGTTAGCATTGCAAGTGATAGGACGTGGGCCAAACGTTTCAAGGATGCAAAATTGCCTGTTGTGGGAGATGACTTAATTGACCAAGTTGGCGCCACGACGCTGCATAGAATTTTGCTGAGTCTTCTTTCAGAGCAAGGTGTTCGGATTTCTGAAACCTATCAGCTTGATGTAGGAGGCGGAACAGAATCTTTGGATACACTGGAGAGGAGTCGAGAAACCAAGCGTACTGTGAAGACGAAGATTGTGGAGTCGGCTCTACCCCGTAGCGCGTCGGTTGTGGCTGGGACAACGGATTATGTGGATTTTCTGCAGAACAGAAGGGACAGCTACATGTGGCTTAAGGGACTGTATTTCGGAAATACACCGATGGAAATTGAATTGCGACTATGCACGGTTGACGGCCCAAACGCAGGTTCAGTTCTTCTTGACGTAATCAGGGGGGTAAAGGTGGCTTTAGAAAGAGAAGACGCTGGTGTGATATTGGGCATATCTGCTTACGCCTTCAAGCACCCACCAAAAACTTTACAATACGAAAAAGCGATGCAGCTCTTTGAACAGTATATACTCTCTTAACACGCGCCAAGCCTACCTCCTTCTCTACTTTTAACATCTCCAATGATATACGATTCAAGTCTAGCATCAGGCATTCGCCAAGACTCATACCTTCCCTTGGCAGCAGCTCATCCACCGTTGCCTCTAAGGACTATGAAATCAAGGTCTCTCCATTTTCTAAGCTGCAGTATGGAAACGATCTATCGCTCTCGTTTTCCAGAGATGAAGTCTTCCACCCATTGTCTCGCCAAATCATCTGGAACTTGCACTGGTGGATGTTTGAATGCATACGAAGAAATACTCGTAAGGGGACCCCGAATCCCCCTGTCTTGTGCCAGTTTCACTGCCCTTATTACATCTATGGCTACGCCTGCACTGTTAGGCGAATCTTCCACCTCCAACTTCGCCCTGACGGTAACCGGCTGGTTTCCAAACTTCCGCCCTAGAATATATAGATAACAGATCTTCTTGTCCCCGAGAAAGGGAACATAGTCAGAAGGGCCAATACGCGTGGGCACCTTGTAGGGCACTAAGCTTGTGACTGCCTCAGTCTTGCTGATCCGCTTCGTCTTCAACCGGTCCTCCACAGTCATATTAAGAAAATCCGTATTCCCACCTAGATTAAGCTGATATGTTTCCTTAATCTCGATTCCACGGTCAACACATAATCTAGCCAAATTTCGATGCAAAATCGTGGCCCCCAACTGGCTCTTAATATCGTCACCGGCAACAGGTAAGCCTTTCTTCTCAAACCTTTTGCTCCAAGATTCGTTGGAGGCGATGAACTCTGGAATGCAGTTGACAAACGCGCACTTGGCGTCAAGACAAGCCTGAGCGTAATAAAGCGTTGCCTCATGGCTTCCCACAGGGAGGAAGTTGATCAGCATATCTGCCTCCACATCGCGGAGAACCTGAGCGACATCAGAAGCCCTGGTCCTTTCGCTATCATAAACGTGGAAGGCACTTTTCATGTGATTAGCCACTCCGTCAAGAACAGGTCCTGACAGCACTTTGACTCCCAGCAAAGGAATGTCGGCGAATTTCGCGCAGACATTCGGCGCAGCCCATATAGACTCACTCAGGTCCTTACCGATCTTTTGCTGGTTCACATCAAATGCAGCCACAAACTTTATGTCTCGGACGTAATAGCCTCCGAAATTAACGTGCATCAAACCTGGAACATTAGTGTCTTCTTCAGCGTTTTTGTAGTATTCAACGCCTTGAATAAGGGCTGAAGCACAGTTCCCTACACCAGCTATTGCAACCTTGATTTCCATAGGACCATCCTCGACAAGATTTATGCTTCAGTATATAAGATTAGTTCTGCTGAACGTGCAGAGTGAATAACAGGAAAGATATTTGAGCAACGTCTCCATTAATTCGCTTCCACCTGGTGGTAGCTGTGACATCGTATGACAATGAAGATGAGAAGCCGCAGAGTCTTCGTCGAGGAAGTCTAAAAGTCATCTTCTTCATAGTAGTCCTTGTCGTTCTATTGTCTCTGATGAATACCTTTTTTGGATGGGCGTCATATGAAGAAATCCCTCCATATCTTCAACCTTACAGCAGCATCATATTACTGATACATCCTTATCTGCCTTACATCCAAGGTGGTGTTGTTTTCCTTTTGGGCTACCTCATTGTGAACGCTGTCAGCGGCTTAGTCTATACATACATGAGGAGAATGGCTGACCATCCCACTGCAGCAACCGTCCGAACGATTGCAAAGATATCAGGCATAGCTGTTCTCCTATCCTTGATGACCTCCGTGTTCAATGTTAACCCCGCAGCAGCCTTAACAGTAGGTTCCTTCGGGGGCCTAGTTATAGGCTTCGCCACCCAAACAATTCTTTCCCACGTCGTTGCAGGAATTTTCCTCCTTATTTCACGCCCATTCGCGTACGGTGACGAAGTCACAATAAAAGGACAGACAGGTGTAGTGAAGCAGGTTAGATTGATGCGCCTAGTATTAGATGCGAAGGACAAGGAGATAATGATTCCAAGCGGAACCGTGGTCACCGAAATAATCCACAAAATGAAGCCCCCAGCAACATCCAAACCAGCAAAGACCATTCTCATCCTAGACCCTCCCTCAACCACCATAACAGAAGGTTCAAGCCTCATATTCACCGGTAAACTTGTCGAAGCCAATACTAGAGATCCAGTTCCTGGCAAAACTGTCAGAATTCTCGACAAAGATGTAGGTGGAGATGACCTGCTAGCCTCCGGAGCAACTGAGAGTGATGGAAGCTTCAATGTAAGATGGACAGCCAAAAAAGTGGATAAGCTGGATAGCACAGCTGAAGTATATGCCAAGTTTGAAGGAGACAGTGTTCATAGAAAGTCGAAGAGCAGCGAGTACGTTGTAGCGTTGAAAAGTGAGAAGAAACAGAGGAAGAGTTGAAACCGTCAGACATATGCTTCTACTACGCTATTTCCTCCAGAACCTTTTTCTTTCTCTCTACTCTAGGATCTTATAGCGAAATGTTGTGATCACAAATAACTCTAAGCTTGGCCGTTTCTTCTTTGCTTTAGGATGCAATGAGAGATTCTTCTTAGAGCTTGCATATTATCGAACTAGAATAAACAGCTTGTAGCGTGTTGCCTGTCTTCGTAAAGAGCTTCTATCCTATCGCGAGTATGCCTTCGAAGATTCTTCCTTCGTCGACTTCTAGCTCCCTGGCTAACCATAACTTCAGCAACTTCGCATCCTTCGGCAGATCGCCACTGTAGGTCAAAACCCGACCGTTTTTCAAAGCGTCTGCTTGGAAACCCTTCTCGGTTTCTCTGAACAAGAAGGATATGGTGTCCGCTCCTTTCGCCAATGTTTTGAAGTCGTCCCACTGCTTGCACCTGACTATTACTGGCGGTCCTCTCAGAGTTGGTAGCGCCGCAGCGGGTCTTTTGGGGGAAGAAAGATATTCAATCAAACCGCTAATCTCGGTTTGAAGCGTGGAAAGACGGCCTTCAACACTTTCAATTTTGTCAGCCATCTTGCCTGTCTTCCCCACAGATGACGTTACCTTGCCTAGCTCACCGATTAGACGGTCGAGGTCCTTTTCATGTTCTTTGAGGACATTGATTATAAAGTCTAGGGCTTCTAAGGCTTCGTCTTTCGAAGGAGGTTTTTTCACCATTGGACTCGGTTATCTCCGGGCTGCGTCTTCGAGGAATAATAATAGCTCGGAGGGTAGATAAACGTAGTGCATCGAGAAACAGTATCCCAATGAAAGCCCGACTATCCGTATTATGAATATAAAGCATAGTGGACATGTATCGTTTGCAAATGTTGTGCGGGTGTACAGATGGGTCAGTTGTTCATCAGTATACCCATTTTACTAATCGTTCAGCCCTGATCATTCTCTCTTCTTCTTGGGAAAGCTCGTTTGTTAGCAGTCTCAGCGAAACATCACTAGTATCATCTGCACAAAAGAGCATAAAGAAACTTAATCAAATCGCTGACACTCAACCAGTAAATACTTCCTGAAATACTTGATTTCATCCGCAGCCTCCCGAAGCATCTGCAGCTCCTTAAATTCCTTCTGCAGCCTCGCTATCTCCCTCCGAATCTTGCCCCAGAGTTGCTGTTTTTCGCCGTCTTGCGTTTGGCTCATAGGCGTTTATACTCCTCTTGCAGTTTCATGAAGGGACGGCTTCATCGTTTGTTGGAAGAGAGGGCCACCCATGGAAAAACCAATTCAGTAGGGAGAAAGGAGAAGGCTTGAGAAGAAAACGTTTTCTTCTTTTTTTGCCATGGGTGTTTCTCTTCCCTCAACCTCAACCATCTTAAGACTTAAGATAACATACGCCTATAAAAACCTTACCACACAGCAAAACCAACAAACAGTATGTAAGATTCTAGTCACCATGCTAAGAAGACGATTGGCTACTTCCAACGCCCCCTAAATCCGAAAACAAAACCAACTAAACTAGCCACCCTTATCAGCAGATTCGTAAACCATAAAACACCATAAAACGGAGTATAAAGCAGCAGCCACCAGTAGTTACACCCAGCATAGGTAAACCTTAAAGCAACCGCCTGCAAAGCCACTCCGACTAACAACGCGTAACCTCCAAACCACAGTAAATTCAAAATAAACAGTGTTCGATCAGGTGCAAACCAAAACAGGAAGGGGAAACACACCATGGCTCCTAGTTCAACAAAAGCCCCAAAATACTCCACAACTAAGCAGTACCAAAGCAGCAAACTTAACCAGCGTCTTTTCAACAAAACATCCCGATGGACCTCCAGCGAATTATGTAGCCAACCCACAAACCACCGTAACCGTTGACTCCAGAAACTGCCAAAGTTGCTGGGAGCCACTGTCCCGCTCCTCGCTGTATTCAAATATCCAATCTTGTATCCTCTCTTCTGGAGCTCCAACGTTATTTCAGAATCTTCAGTTACAGATTGTAATCCCTTCTCGTTCAAAATGTCTCTGAGCACATCTGCTTTGAAGAGGCCGATCGCCCCTGGGACAACCAAGACTGCATTTCCCAATGACTGTGCGCATCGAAAAATACCTAGTCCCTGACTATACTCCAACTGCTGCAAGACTACAAGCGGATTACTCTCACCTTCGCCCTCACTGGGATGTACATAGCCAGTCACAGCTACCTTTCCGGTTCCTTGCATATACTCCACCAAGCTAAGCAGTGTATTCACATGCCACCATGAGTCGGCGTCGACAACAGCCACAACTTGACCAGATGCCCGATTCACCCCAGAACGCAAAGCCTCCACCTTCCCTAAATTCGCCATATGCCGCACCACACGCCCCCGGACCTGTGGAAATCTTCGCATGTTCAACTGCACACTTGCAAACGCCACCTCATACGTGTTGTCTGCACTTCCATCATCCACTAATATAATCTCCACGAGCCCTGGATATTCAGATCCGCATTTGAATAGGCTATTGATGCACCGGGGCAACACCTTCGCCTCATTAAAAGCAGGCACCACAAAGGAAACCATTGGATAAAACTGCATCCTCTGTCGCTTTGCCCTGAGCCGTGACAGCCAAGCGATCACCGCTAGCAAACCCCCAACACCTATGGCTAGGAAGGTGAACCATGAGTAAAAGAACATAACAGCAGCATGCCACAGCCAACCTGCCGGTTGAAGTAAGGGTTCATAACCAAAGATTGTCGTCGACAGCCACTGTGCCAAAGCAGGGAACTCCCACCATGAAACAAAGGCTAAGACAAAAGGCAGGGCTAGCAGTAGAAACCAGAGACTGCTGTTTAGCCAACTGATTCTAGGCTTCGAAGAAGCCACCTTTCTCCCTTCAGCGGAAAAGTAAGGCTCAAACAGGACATAAGGCCTATTCCCCTAGAAGAATATTCCCTTAGAAGAACATGACACGAAGCAATAAATAGCCTATTGGCAACTTTAGACAAATGCCGTGGTGTCTGCTTATGGATGATGAGTCCCGCTACCATACGTTGCTTCGAGACCCAGCCCGTCGGAAGATAATCGAAACACTGGGTCAACAGGAGAAGATAGGGTTCAAAGAATTGAAGGAGACGTTGGGGCTGGGCGTCGGCACCGTCTACTATCATCTGGACATGCTCTCAGATTATCTGAGTCAAGACAAGCAGAGGAAGTACAGGTTAAACGATCGTGGGCATCTTCTTCATAGATCGTTGAAGGGGGGACGCATGGCATCGGCGTTGCATATGAGTGAAACTTTCAGTCACCGATTAGCTAGGTGGCTGTTTTTATCCCCGCTTTTTGCGAAGACCATTCAACCTTTAAAGCTGCTTCCGCTCTCCCTGATCATTCTGTTAGCTGGCGCCTTCGGCTCTGCTTTTGCCTCTTCACAGTCACTGCTTTTCTTCTATTCACCGTTCACAGGGTATCAATTTGAAAGCACCGCTCTGCTGTATCTTTTCAACTGGATTGGCCTCTTTCTTTTCTCTGACTTGATGATCTTCCTATTTTTCAGACGAACTGGCGGTGACCTGCAGCTGTTTGTCTGTCTTGGAATCGCATCCTTTCCCACAGCCTTGTTTCCATATATTTACATGTTCCTCGCCTATGAGGTTGCCCGCTACTTTCTGTTGACTCTCACGATCTGGAGTGTAATTCTGCTATCTTCTGCGTATTCTTTCAGTAAAGGGTTGCGTCTAGACAAGTCTATTGTATTGAGCCTGCTAGTGCTCTATCTAAATACGGCGGTTTTGCTGGCGACCGGGCAATTACTGTAGAGTTCGAGGTTTCTAGAACAGTTCTACGGCGAGATTCGAGTTTTCTAGAAGCGATTTCCTTAAAAGAAGCCGCCTTCAAGTTTATTTCGGTGAAAAACGCTTGAAAACAAGAAGAAGTACGCTGGGAACAACAATTCTAGCGATCTTAACGCTTTCTCTTACACTTCCGTTGATTGCTCATTCATCATCTGCAGAGACTTTGACAAAGCCTGAAGTTTTGCCTTACGGTCCAAACGGTAGCCCAGAATGGCTGTGGATCAAGACTGACAAGATAAATGTAGTCCTCCCAGCTGGCGGGAAGAAACCTATGTTTCTGTGGTGGTATGCCAATGATACAAGCAGCATATACGTTGTTAAGTACAAGGGCCTCATCGAGTTCATGACCTTTGATTATATGTTCTACAGGCGTGTGTACGAGGCAAGCGAGCTGAGGCTTCGGACGATGCTCGAGGAGAGGTACTTTGGGCCGAGCCAGCACATGCTTCGAGAAATGATGCGGAAGAGAATACAGGAGAAACTGATGCAACTTGCATATTACTACGGTTTGCATAGGCCTTATCTGCCCTTTAGCGCTGGTGTCTGGAACCTAACTGGCCCGGAAGAAGTGACAAGAGGGGATGTGCAGTATCTGTCCTTCAACTTCACCTTGGTAGAAGTGCCCTTTCCAAGGCTTGAATTTGCAGAGAACAATGTGATCATAAGATGCAGGTTCTACTACACTTCGGCAACGGAGAACGTTGATGACTATTACAGTTACTCTGTTGATGCAGGTGAACTTAAGATGGACCTCGTTGTGAAGAACTGGACTTGGAATATCGACCTTTTAGAGCCGCTGATGGAAGAACTGACGGAACATGGAATAAGTGTGCCGATTAGGAAGGCTGGATTAGCGTTGTGGATAAACCTTGCAACAATCCCCATAGAGCAGATTGACCTAGCTGAAGCAGATGTGGAGACAACTGATGGACAGCTGGAGACTTCATCGATGACTCAGAACATGTACGTTGAAGGAGCAAGGGTAAGCGTGGTTCAGAACAAAACAGTAACTGAGCTTGAAGAGCCGATGACAGCTCGGGCAAGAATAAGGGAACGCTTTAAACTACGATTCGAGAGTCAAAACGCAACTCTCGGCGGCTTCTTTAAGTATGTCCCGAAAGCCTTGCTTCGCGACGGTGACAACGCAACAGTTGTAGACGTTAAAGCCTCTTATATTCCTGCCGGCCACCACATGAGACTTTTCTTGTGCTATCCATACTTTGGCAATAAGACGTTGGAACACGACCCATCGCTAGGACTGGAAACTATTCCAACACTAATAAATCGAGAACTGCTCCTTCTGCTGGTTGGCACAGCCTCAATAATCACGTTGGCCGTCTTAGCCGTTCGCTGGAAGAGAAAAACAGTAAACATTGTGAGTACGAAATAGCAATCTTTTCTCTTTTTTTTCTTATCGTTTCAAACTTAGATATATATCGAGGATTGGAATACGGTTTTTAATGTTCACCTGGAAAGTGTGTCTTGGAAGGTATATGGAAACTGAAGAGATCAGATGGCTGATCGTTAAGACATTGCTTAATGAGTTCCCAAGCCTGCGTCGGAAAGTCGAGAAGTACTTGCAGAAGTAGAAGTAGTTTTGCGGAAAAAGACAGAATCGCAGCAGTCAAATGCCGCGTCTCAGATTGTAAGTGTAAATCAATAGTTCTCTTTCACAAACGATTAATACGATTAATCAGTCTGTCTACATATTTCTA
>CAYGBS010000056.1:0-11324 GCA_964348215.1 uncultured Candidatus Bathyarchaeia archaeon | reverse complement strand
CTAGCAGCAGAAGCAGCAACCGGTCGAAGACACCATCTGAGCTGACTTCAAGTTTAATGTAGAGAAAAACGGTTGCCATCCCTGATAAAATGCCGAAATAAATGAAGACGTAGACGTGAAGTAACCCTTTTTGAGCGAAATAAGATGCGAACAACCCGGTTTCATACAAAGAGATGGGGAGACCTCGCCAACCAGCCAGAAAAGTGGAGAACACGTCTAAAACACCTAAGACTGGTAAGAAGATAATTACCTTGTCCAATTTGCCCAATTTGCTTGTCTTCATTTTGTCTTTGAAAAATCTTGTAAGGCTTAGCCAACTTTAATAATGTTTTATCAAGAAAAGTGGAAGAAGAGGCGAACGATTATGAATTTGATTGTGAATGGGGGAACGTTAGTCACCCTGAGCGAAAGAGGCACAATAAAAGATGGTGCAATAGCTATCGAGGATGACAAGATAGTTGAGGTGGGAAAAACAGGCAAATTAAGGCCCAAGTATCGACGCTACGAAAAGATCAACGCGAAAAACATGGTCATTATTCCAGGCTTGATTAACACCCACCATCACGCAGCCATGAGCCTTCTAAGAGGCTACGCTGACGACTTAGACCTCAAAACATGGCTGGAAGAATGGATATGGCCCATCGAAGGACTCATGACGAGCAAGGACATCTATGTAGGCGCTTTGCTCACCGCTGTTGAATCCATCATGGGTGGCACAACAACCATCAACACTATGTATCACTACTTTGACGACCATAACGAGGCAGAGGCGTTGGCAGAAGCCGGTTTACGCGGCGTGGTGGGGCATGTTTGTTTTTCGAGACGGAAAGAGCAGGATAAAAAGACCTTGAAGTCTATGGCTAGTACCTGGCACGACAAGAAGAACGGTCTAATACGAGTCAGTGTTGATCCTCATTCACCTTACACTGTAGACCCTCACTACATGAAAGAATTGAGACTGTTAACCCGAGAGTTGAACAAGAAACATGCACCGCAAGACTCGCCTATTATCTGGCACATTCACGTGGCTGAAACTATAGATGAGCCCGAAAAAATCAAGCAAGCTTTCAAAATCACTGTTCAAGGAGGAGTACTAGAATACCTCGACACTTTGAATGTTCTTTCCCCCGATGTAGTTGCAGCCCACTGTGTCCACCTCACCAAAAGAGACTTGGAGATTATGAAGAAAAGAAAAGTAAAAGTTGCCCACAACCCTGTTTCGAACCTGAAACTTGCTTCAGGTATAAGCCCAGTTCAACAACTCTTAAGAAACGGCATATCGGTGAGCCTTGGCACGGATAGTTCCTGCTCCAGCAACAGCTCGGACATGTTTGAAGTCATGAAAGTTGCCGCGTTGCTACATAAAGGAATAAGCAAAGACCCAACCGCACTCTCTGCTGAACAGGTTTTGCGAATGGCAACGACAAAGGGCGCTGAAGCATTACTGTGGGATAGAGAAATAGGTTCAATAGAAACTGGCAAAAAAGCTGACTTGACGATGGTAGACTTCAAAAAGCCTCACCTCACGCCGCTTTATGATGAGACAAGCCACCTCGTTTACGCAGCCAAGAGCACAGATGTAGACACTGTCATCATAAACGGGAAAATAGTGATGGAAGCCAGAGAGGTCAAAACCGTGAATATCGATAAGGTGATGGCGTTGGTTGAAAAAACTAAGCACAGACTGCTCGAACGTGTAAACAAAAGTCTTTAAGACATATACTCCAAATAACTGGTCATCAACACCATTGCGGAGTAACGAGAAACTTTGCCTGATTTCAAAGTTAAAGATCCCAACCTCTCACCCAAAGGACAGCTTCTAACAGAATGGGCTTCAGCACACATGCCGGTACTGACCCAGATTAAACAACGTTTTGAAAAAGAAAAGCCTCTTGAAAGTGTACAGCTAGGTGCCTCTCTCCACGTAACGAAAGAAACCGCTGTTCTCATGGACACGCTCAAGGCCGCAGGCGCAGAAATCGCCCTCTGCGGCTCAAACCCTCTGTCCACCCAAGATGAGGTGGCAGCCGCGTTGGCGGAAAGAGGAATAAGCGTTTATGCTTGGCGAGGTCAGACGACCAAGGAATATTATTGGTGCGTTGAAAAAGTCATAGATTACAAACCTTTCATAACTGTAGATGATGGTGCTGATCTTGTGGGCACTATTCATTCCAAAAGAACCGAAGTCCTATTTGACATTAAGGGTGGTACTGAAGAAACCACCACTGGGGTAGTACGGCTGAGGGCGATGGCGCGAAAGGGGGCGCTGAAATATCCAATTATTGCTGTAAATGATGCGTATACGAAATACCTTTTTGATAATCGTTACGGAACCGGTCAAAGCACTCTTGACGGCATTTTGAGAGCAACAAGCATTTTGCTCGCTGGTAAGAACTTCGTTATAGCTGGGTATGGGTGGTGTGGACGTGGATTGGCGTTGAGAGCAAAAGGCATGGGCGCCAATGTCATCGTAACTGAGATGAATCCAACGAGAGCTTTAGAAGCAGTGATGGACGGTTTCAGAGTAATGCCTATGGAAAAAGCGGCAGAAATAGGCGATATCTTTGTCACTGTCACGGGAAACAAAAATGTGATCCGCAAGGAACACTTGGCAAAGATGAAAGACGGCACGATACTCGCGAATAGCGGCCATTTTAACGTAGAGATCAACATCCCCGAACTGGAGAGCATGACGGCTGCAAAAAGAAACATTCGACCAAACTTGGAAGAACATCGATTGCAGAATGGAAAAAAACTGTATTTGCTTGGTGAAGGAAGACTAATCAACCTAGCCGCTGCAGAGGGCCACCCCTCAGAAGTTATGGATATGTCCTTCGCGAATCAGGCCCTCTGCATAGAGCATCTGGTCAAAGAACCGAAGCTGGAGCAGAAGGTCTACAGCGTTCCAAAGGAAATAGACGAACTTGTTGCCAGCCTCAAGCTGAAAGCCATGAAGGTGGAAATAGATGAGCTGACAGAAGAACAAAAGCAGTACCTCACTAGCTGGGAAGCTGGAACAATCTGAATTAATGGCAAAGCTTATAACAATAACTGTATAAAAAGGGCTACAAAGTGGTGATAGCATGGTCAGTAAAGATCAAGGCATTGGCGGCTTAATTTTCCTTGTGTGTGTCATTATAGCCATCGGTTACACTGTAGGCCTCTTCTGGCTTGGAGACCCTCTCGGCGGCGCTCAAGATGCTTGGCCGCTGCGGTTTTGGCTCATCGCGGTCCCTGTATACCTTGCATTCATACTTATCCTAGGCATCGGAGCTTGGATAGGATGGACTATGGCAACTACCCCACCGCCGAAACCAATCGAAGAACTCGAGGCTGAAGAACCGAGAGAAGAGCAAGAGGAAGAAAAAGAGTAAGCGCTGGCAAAACGCTTTTTTCCCTTCATTCTATAAAGAGACATTGCGTGGCATTTCATGAGTAATGCTAAGGCTTTAGTTATAAGTGGAGGCGAAGGGACAAGACTCAGGCCCATCACTTATTATCTCCAAAAAACCATGATTCCAGTTGGCTATTCCCAGAAGCCTCTTCTTGAGTACATAGTTCGACTTCTCAAGTTTCACGGTTTGTCTGACATAAGCCTCCTTGTAAACTACAAGGCCGAGCAGATTCAGAACTATTTCAACGATGGAGTGAGGTTCAACGTGAAGATACGCTATGTCTATGATAGTCCACAGCTAAAGGGAACTGGGGGTTCAGTTATCAATGCTTACAGAGAGGGGGCCTTCAATGAAGATGACACTGTGCTTGTTTACTATGGAGATATCCTAACCAACATGAACTTGAGAGAATTGATCAGTTTCCACAGAGAGAAGAATGCATTGGCTACTGTGGCTCTTGCCTCAAATTTTGAGGTCAGGGTTGGTTTAGCTGACCTAGATGAAAAGGGTGAAATCCGAGGGTTCATTGAGAAACCTAAATTGGAAAAACCTGTAAGTATCGGTATCTTGGCTTTTGAGGGTAGAGTCTTTGAAGATGCACAAGAACTGGTTGAAGAGAAACGTGCTGTAGATTTGATGGGAGATATCGTTCCCCACTTGATAAAAGTCGGCAAGCCTGTTTATGGATTTTTGTCTGATGCTTTCTGGTATGACATTGGCAGCACTGAGGCCTATGAGAAATTGGACAAGAAGAGAGTGAAGGATGCCATGTCCTTCCTATTTTCGAAATCGTCGACCAGTTGAGTATAAGTTATAAGCAAAGCCTCTGTAGCATATACTCTCGGAGGGGTAGCGTGTCTAACTCCGATTTAGTTTTGCCTTACGCTGTGGAAGACAAAGGCAGAAAGACGCGTTTTTCTGAGTATATGGAAGCTGCAGCAATTCTTTGCATCGCTGAAGCAGAACGAAAAAAGAAGTCGGGGCTTTTCGGCGGAGTGGTCGAAACTCTCACCCTCCTCTCTAAGCTTCACTATCCTTTCTGGGCAATTCCATGGGAGGACAATTGCCTGCTGATAGATGGGATGGGAACTACTTCAGACAATGTTTTGTATTTTAGACCTCCAGAGGTTGAAGCTTTTATTGAACACTTGAAGAGAAGCACCTCAGTGCATGAATTATATCACAGCACTCTGAGAAGTCACCGCGAGACTTTTTCCGAGTTCACGTCACAAACAGAGATTCCAATAGACGGATTCATTACAGATAACGAGCTTCTATCCGACATGTTAACATTCATAAAGGAAGGCAAAGTGAAGAAAAACATTCCACCCATAGAATCTTCACCATTAATGCAACCTATAATTGACAAGGAGAAGGCTGTTAAGATTAGCAAACAGATTCAGCAACATTTTAACAAGCTTCAGTCGGAGATAAAAGGTTTCCAATTTGCAATCGACACCTTGAGCGAAGAGACAGAGACCCATGTCGCAAAACTTCAACAAGAAATGGAGCATGTTAGGGAAGATTTTGAGAAGAAGATCTTCGAAGTTAGGACAGAAGTTGAGAAGAAAAGAGCAGAATTGGAGAAGGAAAGAGACTCGAAAGTAGAGAAGATAACCGCAACTCATGAAAAAGAAGTAAGTGCTAGGCTTTCGGAAAAGAAAAAATGGGACCAAGAACTATTGAGACTTGAGCAAAACAAGAGTGAGTATGAAAAAAGGAAGGAGCTGAGAAGACGCAAGAACGACGAGGTAGGGGAAGCCCGATGGGACGCAAAACTGCGGGATGTTCAACGCCAGATTTCCACAGTGAAAGGGAAAATTAAGTCTCTGTCAGAGTTCATAAATCGAACCACCAAAGAAACAGAAAGGACAACACAAAGCTTGCGTGACACTTATGAGAAGTTGATGGATGAGGAAGCAAAGAAAATCACGGATCTAGAAAGTCAACGTGACTTGGAGATTGAGAAGAAAGAAAGAGAGATAGGAGAACTCCAGCAGGAAACATTATCCATCATCGATAAAATCGAGAGACTGGTTGAAGAGAAGAGAGAGAGATCATCAACTCTGAAAGAAGCTAGTATTCAATGGAAAACTGATACTCAAGTTTTGATTCACGTGCCCTTCTACTTGATTCAATACACTGCTGAAAAAGAAAAAAGACATCTCTTTAGTTCACCTGTAATCGCGAGGGAACATGAAGGACTCGTCATGAAGATCCGCAAAAAACTGAGAAGCTACAGTCTTCAATCCAAGATTGGCACGCTTCTGAAACCACGTTCCAAAGCTTTGGAAAAAACGTTGATCTCTTTCGAAGAGATGGTGGAAAGCGACAGAGGAGTTCAAAGAACCCTAAACCAGCTTGGCACATCGCACAACTTGCTAACGTCCGAAAATTTCAAAGCAAGAGTAAAAAAAGGAATGGAAGAGCTTGAAGTCGAAGGGTGGATTAAATCCGAAGAGAAAGCAGCGATATTAGACACCTATCTGGCAAAATGAGCTATCGCCAAGAAGAGTTGAATCTCAGAAGCATCCTCCGCTGTGAGAACTGGGAAAAGTGTTAGACAGCAAGGTTATTGAACGCAAGATTCTTCTTAAACGCGTTTTTCCAATAAACAGGCTGTTTCAAATCGGAAAAGCGCTAAAAATTCCCTACTTCCACGCTTTCCACAGCAAATGGGACATAGACGATGACAGGGCTGCTCTTGAAATCGCTTCAGCCGTCAATGATGAGCAGCTTGAGGAGATCTTTGACCATTACGAGCCCCGTAAATGGGAGGTTTTCAGAGGTCAGCAGTACACATTTGAAAATGGGGAACTTAAAGTTGAAAGTTCTTCAAAGGCCATTCAAGCTGCCGTTGCCCAAGCAAAGAAGAAATATGGAAAGAACTGCGTTGCCGTATTGAAGTGTTTGGTAGAATCGGGTAAAGGTTGCAGCCTAAAAGAGATCAAGCAAGGCCTTCCAAAAGGTACAGATCCGTCACCCATTCTGTTCGATTTGGAAAAGTTGAAGGTCATAGTAACTTCTTACAGAAGCAAGCAGTACCACGAGTGGGCGATATTGGAAGAGACTTCGCCGATAATCCAACTAGAGTTAGGATTGGCGCCCAAGGAAGTTGAAAAGACAACCACTACTATGACTATGCCTCCAAAAGCTGACCCTGTAAGTGAAGAACGCCTGATAATAGATGAGATGGATCGCGAATTAGACGACTACTTAAAGGACTTGCTGATACATAGAGTAGAAGAGACGGTAACGTTTGGCGAATCTTTCTCCATCTCACAACTTGCTGAATACTTGAAAGACCTTTTTGGACCGGTCCTATATTTCGACAGTCTACTTAGTATCATTCAACAGTATGGGTTAGCTGACATGGAGATTGTCCACGCCGAAGGCAGGACAGGGATGCGAACAGGATGGAACCTATCCTTGTTTGGAGAACCAGGAACAGGCAAAAGTTTTTCAGCCAGAGACCTTATTCTAGGAAAGCCTGATGCAAAAGTTCCACCCCACGGAATCCCTGGACGCAACCGCTACGCTGGAGGCATAACTCCAGCTAGATTTATTCGCGTAGGACAAGCCTATTCTGGAAGGATTTTCAACTTCATTGTTCCCGAGTTTAACGACTGGTTCAAATACAAAGGAATGGTGGAGCCACTGAAACTTGCCATGGAACGTGGCAAAATCAAATACGAAACGCACCGAGAGGTAATTGGTCCTTATCGATTCAAAGGCTTCTTCAGCGTTAACTACAATGTGGCAGACTTGGGCAGAGGCTATGAGATAACTGTTCAAGATCCAAATTTCAGCGCAATTGAAGACCGTATGCTTTGCCGCTTACACAGGCTTACTAAGGAGCGGTTTGTGGAGATTGCTGAGAGCCAAATGCGATTGGCCTTTGGGGAAATTGACATTGAAAAAGGAGCACACCGGATACGTGATCATTTGTCGCTGGTTTACGCTGCTGAAACCAAGCATCCATTACTGCGGAAAAGATTTCCGTCTAAACCTGTTTTACTGACTCCAAACGTTCAGGAGATGTTGATGAAGGCTAGAAAAGCCATCTTGGAGGAGATCCCGCAGGAGGTTGTCCGTTTTTCAGCAAGACTTGAAGACCGCGCCATCCGATTTGCCTGCGCTGCTTCCCTTCTCAGTTACTTCCAATCAAGCCTCGACTACATCCCTGTCGGCAAAGATGCTTTGAAGTACGCCATTCAACTCTACGTTGAGGAGGCTTCAGTAAGATCGCGTGAAGAATTCATTCCAGAAGCGGTTTTGGGGAAACTCGTCTTGGATTAGCCAAGGCTGACGATCCGCTTTATACGTCCTCCTGGAACTGAAGGGCAATGTTCCTGTGTTCTCCAGATACATTATCACTCACCTTCTTCTTCACTGCAGTTTCCAACTTCTCTTTAGAAGGGAGTTTTCCACGAACTATAACTTCGTTTTCTATGGCTATACTCGGCGTGCTCATTATCTGATACTTGATCCCTTCCAATCGGCCGCTCGGGGTGCTCAAGTCAACTTCCTTGTATTTCAGTCCATATTTCTGTGCAATTTCTCGAGAGGTCTTTTTTGCGGCAGGACAACTTTTGCAGGTGGGCAAAGTGAAAACTTTCAGCTCCATTCCCAGTTTTCCTCCGTTTCCAGTCGCTTTGATTGTTGGCTGCTCTGGGTTTTAGCTCTTTTGATTACACAGTGAATTCTTTGTCTAGGAGGATTTTCGCAGTTTCTGGAGAGGACCTTATCGACACTTTTCCCGATGAAATAGAGTATGTGCCGAAAGTAGATCTCTAGCCAGGAAGAGGGTGTGTGGGTAAACACACGTGAACAACGGTTTTCATCGGAACAAGCAAGTTTCGACATGTCTGATAAACGGCGCTTTCTCGTTACTTCTCTATCAAATGAGCTCTTTTCACCAGTAGCCATCCACTTTGGCCTTCCCAGATTTTTTCAGTTTCGATTAAGTCTATCTTTCTCTGGAAGAACGGTGCGTCTAGGACCAGTGTTTCGTATTCACCGCCCTCACCGACGATGGAGATATGGTGAGTGCGGTTTAGGTCTACGAGCGTAGCTGTAGTATCGGCATCTATCTGTCTTCCTAGCCATTCTTCATTGAAGCCGTGGGCATAGACACCGGTTATTATAGCTTTGAATTTTTGGTCAATGAGTTCTCTTAGCAGTTTCAACGGATTTTCCTTCCAGAGGGGGGTAATCGAATCGAGCTTCAGCTCTTCGCAGATTTTCTGGATACGCTTTTTTTGGTATTGGGAAGCCACTGCTCCGGAAACTACACCTTCTATTTCTAATGTGGCAAGTGTTCGTCTCAGGTCTGCTAGTTCAGCTTCTTTAGCTCCTGTAGTATTTCCTTTCACAAGGGATATGTCTGCTGCTTTGGCAAACAGATCTGTTAAGTGGATATTCGGATAGTGGAACATCCAGCTGTCGTCTTTCTGTGGTATCATCGTAACCAGAAATCTCACTTCGTGTCCCTCTTGCAAGGCGCGATGGAGTGCTAAAGCTGAATCCTTTCCTCCACTGATCAACGCTGCAACACGCATAAGTAAGTCAGCTCCAAGTGTTGAAGACGTAATGAGCACTGATCATCTTTCAAGTTTCGCTGTGGCCCTTGCAAAGATCTCTTTAGTTCGAGTTTTCCATTTTTCGAAGTCTTTTGGTGATGCGGGATATTTCCTGTACCATGCTTTTATCTCTTTCATGGATCTTGTGGCGTTTCTCAGTTTTCTGAGAATGTTGAGTCTTTTCATTCCTCTAAACGCTCTCTTCGCTTTTTCAGTTATAGTAAAGCGCGCGTCTTCGCCCATGCTTGCCTTCAAAACGTCTTCTTCGGTTAACAGTTTATACTGCATGCCGTAATTAAGACCTTCATCATCCATATTCTGCAAAAGTATGCGGAAGACTTCTAGTCCAGCCTGCTTTGCTCCATAAGTTCTCACGTACCCCACATTATAGTCCCACAATCCTTCACGGCTTACATCACCTTTTTCCAAAGCGTTTGCAGCTGTTTTTCCAGCTAGGTTGCCGCCTATCATGGATGGTCCCATACCGCCGCCATGAATCGGGTTCACTTGGCATGCGGCGTCCCCTATGATTATAATCCCGTTGCCCACCATGTTATCTAATGGTCTCCGAGTAGGGACATACCATGCACCTTTATCAATTATTGAAGAACCTTCAAAGAGTGGTTGGGAAAGAACATGTCTGTAGAGCTGCTCTTTCGGGTTTGGAAATCTGCCAGTCATAGCTACACCTAAGCCCACATTCACTTTGCTCTCACTTTCTGGAAAAACCCAGTAATATCCTCCTGGCGTTACTGCTTGGGTTAAGTAGATCCGGCACAGGGTTGGTTCGTCCAGCGGCTCCTTGAGTTGCCGTATTTCTCGATAGCATGCCTCTACATCTTTTTTGTCCACTTGAGCGTCGATTCCATGGTTTGGCTCCAGCTTCTTTCGAATAACTGCGAAGAAGCCTGTGGCTTCCAAAACCAAAGAACTTCGTATCAGATTCTTTTTCTCAGTCTTCAAGTTTCTCGTAGACACGCCGCAAGCAAATCCCTTTTCCATTATGGGCTCCAAAACTTGAGTCTTATCGTATAAGACCGCGCCTGTGTCCACTGCTTCTTTTACAAGTCTTTGTCCGAAACGGTGTCTGTTGAGGATATATCCATACAGTTTTTCGCCTCTGATAACATAGCTGACTTGCTTGTTCGGCGAAAAAACTCTGATGCCTTCCATTGTGCGTTCAAGTTCGTCTGCTGCTGGTTCTTTTATGCCAAGGTTTTCGAAATGATGTTTACCTATGGCGTCACCGCAAATTTTCTTTCCAATGTCTTCTTCGTCTTTGATGTCAATTAAACAAACTTTGAGTCCGGCTTCTGCTGCTGTTTTGGCTGCTAAGCAGCCTCCTGTTCCAGCACCGGCCACAATGACATCGAACTTTTCCAAGCAAGTTTCCCTTTCCTTTCATCGCTCTGATAACAGCTTAGGAAAGGTTGATAATATTTTTGTTTTTCGATGTTCTTCTTCAACATGCATTAGCTATCTGGGTTTGCTTTAGAAACGGATTTCTGCCAAGAGATTTACTGCTGCTTCTCGGCGTGAGGGTAAAGAGTTCTGTTGTTCTGCAGGGTTGGGGCCTGCCATCTTCAAAATTTCTTTATTATCTCCTCAACCGTACTTATTTCGGCGTTGTAAATATCTTTTAGGTATTTCAATCCTTGGTCGTGAGCTTCTTGTGTAAATGCTTCAACCCCGTCTTTCGGTATGACGATCTTATAGCCTCGGAAGAACGCGTCAGCGCTGGTGTGTCTTACACAGATGTTTGTATGCAATCCACCTAGGATCACGGTTTTCACACCTTCTCCTTTGTAGAGACTCCTCAGTAACGGTTCGAGACCCGTTTCGTAGAAACCGCTATACGTTCTTTTTTCAACGATGAAATCCCTTTCTTTAGGCTCCAGTTCTGGGATGACCTCTGCGCCTGGGCTGCCTTTTATGGCGTGGCTTCCCCACTTGTTGATGACCTCGGCGTCTAAGCGATAGTGAGCATCGTTCGAATAGATAACTGGGATTCCATGTTCTCTAGCTGCCTCAACAAGCTCTCCCAGAGGTTGAATGACTCTGCCTGCCCGTTCTGCTAGCAACTCGCCAGTGACAAAGTCGTTCAGCATGTCCACAATTACTACTGCAGGGTTCTCCATGTCTTTTCACATCCATTGGACTATCATTCACCTTTATTTCACTATCGTTTTTGAAAGATGAAGCGGCTGATCAAGAGGGTCTAGCAGAGCTTTCATTGGAAAAATACAATTATGAGAGCATTCTTTATTCACGGAGTGAACGAGTATGGGTTCACGACATCAAACTGGATGGGATCATATTTATCATCGATATCCCCCGAAGAGCTTAC
>CAYGBS010000055.1:0-11486 GCA_964348215.1 uncultured Candidatus Bathyarchaeia archaeon | reverse complement strand
GTATGGATTATTATTTGGATAAGGAATGACGTATGCGCTACCATTGTACGTTAGAACTGTTTCATTCGTCGGATCAGGAGTATGCGGTCTCAAAGCAGTATCTGGAATGGTGTCCACGATGTCATGGATTCCATCCCCATCGCTGTCACGCCAGCCAAGTTGTCTCCTCGTAGCTTGACAAAGCTGCCAAGTCATTCTTCCATCCATGAGGTCGTTAGACCCATCATTATCAGCGATATTGAGGTAGCCGCTGTACTCCGTTATACCGTCGTATTCGTCAGTGGCATAGAATATGTGACATGTCTCGTGTGCAGCAACGCGATCCATGCTGGTGATGCCCCAGCCGCCGTTGTCGTAGGTCACAACTAAGAATGGCCCTCCGAGATATGCGTAGGCCGAAAAATCATCTGTAAACTTTCCATCCCGATCGTAGAAGCTGTCAACCACAAATATAGCAAAAGCCCAATCAGTGCCGAGAGTGTCTCGCAAATCGTTGACATAGTCACGGACCTGGGTAAAATAAAATGTGCCTGGGTATCCTAGATAGGTCATTGCCTCGTCGATCCAGTATTCTTGATCTGCAGAAGAGCGACTTATAGGCTCATAGCTTGTTGGAACCCTATAGTGTACGTCGTAGACGAAACTTACGTTAGCATCGGCATTATAATTAGCCAGCCAAGATAATCCATTGTCGCTTATCTGGCTTACAACTAGAGATTCGCGCATAGACGTCCAATCCTCAGTCGATGGGTCAATGGACCCGTTGCTTTCTAAGAAGACAATTCCAACTGCCACTGTGCCGATGAGGTATTCGCTAGTTTCATAGTAGCCGGGACTTGATTGCCCTATACTCAAAGCTTCAAAGGACTTGTCTGCCTTATCAGGTGGCAAGAGAGCGTCTGCATAATCAAAAACATGTTCACTTGAAACTGCATCACCTGCTTGGATGCTCTGTGCCAACACAGAGATATTGAGCAGAAACAGCATAAGCGTTATTCTTGAAGCGATTTTTCTCATCGTTCTCCCACATGCGCTATGAGAAAAGAGGCTTTTATCGCTTTTGAAAGATTCGATGTGCCATTGTTGTCTAATCTGTCGCTGATTTTTTATTCTCTTTCCCACAACATACGGGATATGATGAAGGCTTATCTTTTCGGCGCGGAACTGACCCTTTCGCTGCTGGGTGTTTTAGTTGGTCTTCTAATAGGTGTTGCCTTAGATTACTTGTGGAGGAAGACAGGAGTAAGCAAATATGAAGGGAGTCTAGAGGTGTTTGAGCATTACCATTGGGGTCTAGTGTTGTTGATACTTGTGGAAACACTTACTGAGCTGAATAATGTCTTTCCGTTTCTTGTAGGGATAGCCACTCTATTCATTCTCGCTGAAGTAACTCAAAAGCATCCCTTCGCCATCAAATCAGACCATCAGCTGTCATCGACAGTGATTGGAATAATTCTCTCCATTCTGATGATCTTGGTTTTGGTGAGATAGTGAAGTTTCCACCCGCTTTGCTACAGCTTCCAGTTTGACATATTGTGGTTGCGTGTTGGCGGATTGCGCCTCTGTCGAAGGCAACTTTTATCTGCAGGACATGTTATGTAGCCATACCGCACGGGGAACCATTGGTTGAAGAAATCTCGCAAGAAACGGACTTCGTTGGAGCGCTTTCGCCTCAAAAAGGCACTGGACACGTTGGCTCGAAAGGAGGGACGGGGGACGGAGCTCGTAAGCTTGTATGTTCCGCCGGGGAAGCAGGTCAGCGAGGTTTTGAATACGTTGAGGCAGGAGTATGGGACGGCTGCGAACATCAAGTCTGATACGACGAGGAGTAACGTTCAGGATGCTATTACGAAGACGAAGCAGCGATTGAAGCTGTTTAAGAAGGTTCCTGAGAACGGTTTAGTGATTTTCAGCGGATCGATTCCACAGAATGGCCCGGGGAGTGAGAGGAATGAGACCTATGTCTTGGTCCCTCCGGAGCCGATCAGCATTAACTTGTATCGTTGTGATAGCCGGTTTCACATTGAGTATCTGCAGGAGATGCTTCGAGAGAAAGGTGTTTACGGCATTTTGTTGGTGGACTCAAGTGATGCGACCTTTGCGGTTTTGCAGGGGCGGCGGCTGGACGTTGTAAAGGAATTTACGTCTGGAGTGCCAGGGAAGATGCGGGCTGGAGGGCAGTCAGCGAGACGGTTTGAGCGGCAGAGAGAAGCTAAGATTTTAGAGTTTTTCAATCGTGTAGGCAAACATGCCACGGAGATTTTTCTGGAAGTTGAAAATTTGAAGGGAGTCATCGTGGCTGGGCCTGGTCCCACGAAGGATGATTTTCTGAAGGGAGATTTTCTACACTATCAGTTGAAGGATAGGGTTGTTTCAACTATTGATACGGCATACACAGGGGAGCAAGGCGTGAAGGAGGTTGTAGAGAAAGCGCCGGACATCATACGGCAAGTTAGGTTTGTGGAAGAGAGGAAGCTTATGCAGGATTTCTTGTATGAGGTGGGGCACGATACGAGGCTGGCTACTTATGGGGAGGAGCATGTAAGGCGGGCATTGAAGATAGGAGCGGTGAAGACTCTATTGTTGTCAGATGAGTTGGACATCGTCCGTGTGACGCTCAAATGTGAGATGTGTGAGCACAGCGAGAAGAAGACCATGAGGAGCCGAGAAGTAGAAACGTTTCAACAACGTATCTCAAGTGAGCCGTGTCCAAAGTGCAAATCGCCATCCCTAGTAGTGGAGAAAGCGGAAGACATCGTTGAGGATTTGGCAGGACTAGCGGAGCAGTCAGATGCGGAAGTAGAGGTGATTTCAACGAATACTGAGGAAGGACAGATGTTGAAGAACGCCTTCGGGGGAATAGCAGCCATACTTCGATACAGACTGTAAAAACTGTGACATGCGACCGCACAAAGCAACAGCTAATTCAAACATGCAAGAATGACATGCTGTTTTTCATAAGGCAAAAAATCAGAAAAAACACAGACGAAATTCCGATGTCGGAATGCAGGCGAAGGAAAACATGAGAAGAAATAGCTGTTGAAAAGAAGCGATATGTTTCTTTGGAGCTGGAAAAAGCAAGTCGAGATTATTGCTCAGGATCGCTCTTCTACATTCTGCCTACGCAAGACTTTGCTGGAAGAATTCGGTGGGCGTCCTACATGTGTAAACGATTCTTCACTAAAGGCTTATAAAAACAGCACCAAAACCATAGGCTGGAGATTTATAGTTGCCGAAAAGGAAAACTTGGACTGAAAAACTTCACGACCGTAAAGACTTGCCCCGAGTAGAAAGGATAACTGAAAAAATGAGGAAGCGATGGGGCACCGGAACGGTTGTCATCCCGGCTCCTATTGAAGTTGACGAGTTGATGCGAAAAGTCCCGCGGGGCAGAGTGATTACTATCAACGAGATTCGCAGTGTCCTTGCTAAAAGGCATAAGGCTACAATCTGCTGCCCCATGACCAGCGGCATCTTTGCTAGTATTGCCGCCCATGCTGCTCAAGAGCAAAAACAGCAGGGCAAGAAGAATGTCACGCCTTATTGGCGCACCTTGAGAAAGGGCGGTGTCGTAAACCCGAAATATCCCGGCGGCTTAGAAGGACAGAGAAAACTCCTCGAACAAGAAGGACACAAAGTAATCCAGAGAGGAAAGAACTACGTCGTCGTTGACTTTGAACAATCGTTAGCAAAACTCTGAATTATATGCCGAGAAACCGAATCTCTGGATAGCCTTCGACTGTCACACCTTCACTTCTTCCAGGTATGATCTTGATCTTCTTAATCTTGCAGGTTCCTTTAATATCTTCAGAACAATCCCTCAGCACTTCAGCATGTTCTTCTGTTCCAGTATACACTGTTAACTCTCGAATCTCAGCATTTAACGGAATTCTCTTCCGCGCCTTCTCCCGTCTGACCTCACCAATCACCGCCACCAGTAAGTCACCCTGCTCAATAGCTCCACTGTCAACTTCCGCTTTTTCAACCTTTGGCCATGGGGACACATGAATACTCTTGTACCCTGCATCCTCAGCAAACATAGCTTGGTAAAGTTCTTCAGTAATATGCGGAGCCACAGGTGCAAACATCTGAAGCAGCCGGTAAAGGGCAGTGTAAAGGGTGTACTGAGCCGCTAAACGTTTCCCCTTGCCATACACTTCACCTCTGTAAAGCCGATGCTTCACTGCCTCAATATAATTGTCACAAAGGTCACTCCAGGCAAAACTCCTGATCTCCTCCATCACAACGTTGAATTGACATCTCTCAAATGCCTCAGTGACCCTGACTGTTGTCTGATTCATCCTAGCTAATAACCACTTATCTATGAGCGTAAGCTCCACATCCTTCACAGGCTTGTAGTCCTTCAGCAAGAGACTGACAAACCGTGAAGCATTCCACAGTTTCGTTAAGAACCGCCGTGCATAATCCACGTCAGGCCAACGGAAAGGAATATCTGAGCCAGTAGTGCCTCCGCCAGCAGCCCACTGCCTTGACGCATCAGCACCAGACTTGCTGAAGACTTCTGTAGCTGCAACATAATTGCCCAAAGACTTGCTCATCATTCTTCCGTCGGTTCCAAGCACCATGCCGTTAATGAGGCAGCTTCTGTAGGGCTTTTCGTTGAAGAGTGCTAGATGTCGAGCCATGAGGTAGTAAGCCCAAGTGCGAATGATGTCAGTTCCAGAAGGGTGAAGGTCTGCCGGGAATAGCCTACGCCATTCTTTTTCAGGTTTATCTGGCCATCCTGCATGCACTGCGCATGTTATTGATGAGTCCATCCACGTATCAAAAACGTCAGTCTCTGGGTCGAAACCGGCGTTTTCACCGCACTTAGGGCACTTGTCGATTTTTGGCTGTTTTGTTTTTGGGTCTACGGGTAGCCACTTCTCTTCGGCGAGAATTTTCCCTCCACACTGTTTGCAGTACCATATGGGAATAGGTGTGGCAAAGATTCTTTGACGGCTTATGACCCAATCCCAATCCAGAGATTTCGCCCAATCGACCAATCGACTTCTAGCATGGTCAGGATACCACGTGACTTCGTGAGCATTCTTGATGATGTCGTCTGTCAACTGCAGTGTTTTCATGAACCATTGTTTGCGCTCCAATATCTCGATGGGAGTATGGCAACGCCAGCAAGTGCCTACTTCTTGGGTTGTTGGTTCTGTCTTTTCGAGAAAACCTTTGCTGGCAAGGTCCTTTGCTAAGGCTTTCTTTGCCTCGTTGATGCTTAGCCCTTCATACGTGCCTGCTCTTTCGTTGAGTTTGCCTGTTTCGTTGAGAACTATAATTACAGGGAGATGGCGTTTCTGAACGAATTTGACATCTGCCTTATCGCCATATGTGCAGATCATCACAACCCCTGTGCCGAATTCAGGGTCTACCATATCGTCAGTCATGATTTTGACCTCTCGGTCCGCCATCGGAACCTTAACTTTTTTGCCCACGTGCTCTTTGTACCGTTCGTCTTGAGGGTTTACAGCGACAGCTACACACGCAGGGAGTAACTCAGGTCTTGTGGTGGCGATGGAGAGAGAGGTTTGGTTTTCTAATTGGAACTTTATGTAATGCAGTGTTCCTTGTCGTGTTACATGTTCGACCTCTGCATCTGCAATCGCTGTTTCACAACGAGGACACCAGTTCACAGGGTGAGTGCCTTGGTAGATGTGCCCCTTTCTGTAGAGCATTATGAAGCTTTTTTGGGTGCGCCGCCAGTAGTCGGGATTCATGGTTTTATATTCTGTGGTCCAATCGTTGCTGCAGCCCAGTTGTTTTATAGCTGTCTTCATGATTTTGATGTATTTGTTCGTGATCTTTTCACATAGTTTACGGAATTCTTGAGGTGGAATTTCGCTCTTGCGAACATTATATTCTTTCTCTGCCTCTACTTCAGTTGGCAAGCCGTGGCAGTCCCAGCCTTGGGGAAAGTAGACGTTGAACCCCTGCATGCGTTTGTAGCGAGCAACCATGTCAAAGTAGGTCCAGTTGAGAACGTTGCCCATGTGAAGTTCACCGCTCGGATAAGGCGGTGGAGTGTCAATGGTGAAGGTAGGCTTAGAACGATCACTCCAGTCGAAATTGTAGATACCCCACTCTTCCCATCTACGTTGCCACTTCTCTTCAAGGGCGAGGAAGTCAACTTTCTTAGGCAGATGCTTCATGACATAAGCTTCCACTTAGCACAGTCTTTTATGCAGATAGAGAAGGAAATAAATAACGGTTATCTTTTTTCCGATGAGGCATATGGCGTTTTCGGAGTTCACAGTGACTGTTCTCAGGCTCAAGAAAGAAAAATACGAAACACAGTTTTATTCTTTTGCGATTGCGTATTGGCGGCCCTTGGTGTCTATTTTGCCTTTCTGAAAGAGTCTTCTTAAGGTTTTGAAGACTGTCTTCTCAGGCTTGTCGAGCTTTTGGGCAATTTCAGCTAAGGTAAGAGGCCTTTGAGAGTTTTCTAACAGTTCCAGAACAGGTTTATCAAGCTTACCCAACGGAACAAAACCTCCACACAAACAACCACTTCTTAGGTTTGTGTCAAGTTTCTATTTATAACTTATCCAACAAACACAGGTGATTCAAAGAAGAAACCGAGCTGAAGCAGGATCTACACTGCATTGTGGGTTTTCTAAACGACGAGTTCCATGTTAAAGTAGCTAAGTCAGTTCAGGAAGCTAAACAGCTGCTTGAAGTAGGCTTTGAATACGTGACAGAAATGGAAGGTGTTAAGCTCTTCCGAAAGCGGAAATAACGCTTAGGGATACCGCGAATTCGACAAGGGATACATTTAAATGATTAATGGTTTCACCTATTAAAAGCATATTGGAACGAGGACTAAGAATGAGTGAAATGACAACCCAAATTCTTCAAGAGAGCCTGAGCAAGACAGTGCTTGTTCGTTTAAGAGGCGGAAAAAGCCTCCGAGGGAAACTGAAGGGATTCGACCAACATCTAAACTTGGTTCTTGACGAAACTGAAGACAACACGGATCCGGAGAACATCAAGAAACTAGGCATCTTAATCGTCCGAGGCGACAACGTGGTAATAATCTCGCCGCCTCCAAGGTGAAACCATGGGAAAAGGCACGGCTTCTTTCGGAAAGCATGGAAGAAAACTGATACATATCAAATGCCGTCGATGCGGCAGGAGAGCCTACAACGTGAAGAAGAAAAGCTGTGCTGCATGCGGCTATGGGGCATCACCTACTCTGAAAACGTATTCTTGGCGAACTAAAACTCTTCAGGGAGAAAGAACACGATAGTCTTATTCTAGCTCCATCAGGTTGCAGAAAAAGCCATTTCTCATCTAGGGTTAATGGAGTGCAAAGTATTTTCTGTCAAGCTTCACAAAGATGAGAGGGCCTGTGCTATAGGACATTTGTCTGGCTTTGCGAAGAGTGGCGTTTACAAGATTTAGAACTTTTTCCTCCTCACTTTTCCAGTAACTCCTTTTCTTAGGCGCTCCAAGTTCAAGTTTCAACAGGTTCTCTGCCATGATAGATGTCCCACAGATTTCACCGTTCCTAATCAACGATTCCACCAGAATGTCTTTCGCTTCTCTACGTCTCTTGAGCTGCCGCCACAGCGACTCTGCTTTTCTCAGCTTTTTGTTCACTCTTGACCACTGGGGAGAAGCGTTGCTTCCTATCATAAGCTTGACTCTTTCGTTCCACTTCTTGATCCAAAGACCAGACCAAATATCTACGAATTTCGAAAACTCCTCAGAGTTCTCCTCAAAATACTTGTGAACCTTCTCAACAAGATCGCAATCACAATTCTCTCGCCATATCAGCCCCCAATGAACCTTTAAGAAGTTCATCAAATCTTCACAGGCTATCTGTAAGACTCGCCTGTCTGAGCCCTGGAGATCTAAGAGTGGATTACGATCTTTCAAGCATTGTGATAGTAACAGCTCAAGAAAGTTCATGATTTTTCCCAGAGCCTTCTCCAATAAATACTCGGGTAAACGTCTTAATTAAGCGTTATTTATGGTATCTTCTATAACATTTTTTGAGAACTATTCTCAATTTCGACATGTGGATGACACGCTGAATAGATGGTAACAGCCAGCAGCTTTTCCTGCTTCGAAAGCGTCAAGCTGTGCGTTTTGGGTCTCTATGGTATTTTCAATACTTATTTTGGCTTCATAACTTACTTATCTTGAGGACTTATAGGGACATTACTAGTGAAACAATCATGACCCCCACAGAAGTAGAAGAACTGCAGAAAAAGAAGACCGAACTGGAAGATGAACTGAAATCGATGGACGAAAAGGAAAAAAGCTTAAACGAGCAAGTTAAGGCTCTTGAAGACAAACTGGTGGTTCAACAGGAAAGATGGGCAGTTCAGAGGTTAGAAGACAAAGTCAAATCCAGACGTGAAGCCATAGGTCAGCTTGAAGCCAAGATAAAAGAACTTGAAGAGAAAATGGAGAATCCGTCGAAGAAAGGCCCAAGCGAAGAGCAACCATCAGCAGAGTCTGCAGATGCAAAAGAAGAAGAAATCGTAGTAATGGAACCAGGCGTGGCGCCAGAGAGTGAGGCAAAGGCTGAAGAGACCAAGAAGAAACGCAGATTCTTCTAAACGCTGCCAAAATATCTGAACTAGGTCCAAGCGCCTGAGAAGGACGAAAGGTCAGTTTAAAATATCTTCCTTTTTTCTAAGGGCCTCTTCTGGAATACGAACAGCGCTCAGTTCCCTACATCGCCCGGAGATGTTCCGGCAGATAGCTAATATCCTTTATGATGAGATCAGGCATTTCATCCTTCAACTCTTCTTCCTCAAACAACCCTGAAAGCACCGCAACTGTCTTGGCACCTGCAGATCTGCCTGCTTGGAGGTCAACCCCAGAGTCGCTGATCACAACGCAATTGTATGGTAGTACATGCAGCTCATCTGCGGCCTTCAGAATGGCATCTGGAAAAGGCGTAGACCTTTCAACTTCCAGCGCTGTTACAATTGCCTTGAAATAACAGTCAAGATGCAAACGTTGCAGTTCTGCTTTCACCAAATCCTTTGGAACGCGTCTACGAGTGATCAGAGCAAGCTTAAAATCCTTCGAAAGTTTGCGTACGGTTTTATCGACGTTCGGAAATGGTTTTGTCTTGGTTGGCGTGGCGTCATAGAAAGCCTGCAAAAAAATCGCGAGGAATTTCTCTCTCAAGGCAGTATCTACACCAGTCTTGTCGAAGAAATCGTCTAGAGGAAGGTTGCGCTGTAAATTGCGGGCTATTTTCAGTCCCACATCCTCAGAACTTTGACGGCAGCCAATCGCGGAAAGTGCGGCTTCTGCTGCCTCAGCAAAAACTTCCAAAGAGTCAACCAGTGTCCCGTCCAAATCAATCAGCAACGCCTTGGCCTCCAGTTTCTTTACAGTCATTTTTCCATTCTCTCACATCTATATTGGTAACTGCAGATAGCTCTAACTACTTCTGAAACTAAAAAGCATGTTTTCAATTCTCTACACAAGTGGAAACCGCATGGACAGAATATGCTTAAACCGTATTGAAAATCAGTACTTTCTTTTCATAAAGGTTAACGCAGCCATATGACTTAATCATGAGGTGGAAGCTATTGAATTGGCTGCGCGCATGAAATGCAAAAAATGTAAAAAAAGAGATGCTACTAGTGAAGATGGACTATGCGACAGCTGCCGCTTCGTACTAATTCTTGACGGTGTCTTAGAAGAGAGAGCAATTATGCCAAAGCATACAAAATAGATGCCGCCTACAGAACTGCGATGTAGATCTTGCCATATCCCCTCTAGCATCGTATTTCGTTTTCTGCAGAGATGACAATCTTCTTATGCTGCAATCAAAGAAAAGCGTGTCTGTCAGCAAATAGAACTTCTTTCATGGCATTTACATTTGCTCTCTTCTATCGAAGACTCCAAGTCTAAGAGCATGTCAGCTACTTCATCAATTGCCTCATGATTTCCCATCTTCCTAATCTCCTTCAAAACTGAGTAAGCCTCATCTCTGACCTTAAACGCGTCCTCTTCACCCCTCTTAAACCCTTCATATCTTCTTCGCAGTCCCTCCACTCTGTTTTCCATGAAGGCAGTCCTCCAGTAAACATAGCTAAGCAGAAGAACATAAATATTCTCTAGCGGCTGGCCAGTATACCATTCTCGTATGCCTCCGCCACTTAAATATGTTTAAGCTGCACGTAGTTTTGGATCACGCATAACTCCATAACACTGTCAGAACGTTACAATTTATTAGTAAGTAGCTGGCACTTTTGACAATCTGGAAATGTGGTGAAGCTCGACGACAACATTCGAGACAGTTTTTCTTCCCATTCTAGCTCTTTTCATAGGTGTCATTGCAGCTATGCTTGGCATTGGAGGAGGGGTTTTCATTGTACCCGCTTTACAACTGCTACCCCTCAGCATCGAATTCTCACCGCAGCTTGCTGCAGGGACAAGTCTTACCGTAATTGTTTTCAAGGCATTATCTTCGACAAGTGGTTATGCAAGGCAAAAGCGGATAGACTATAAGATGGGGTTAATTCTGGTTACAGCGACAATACCTGGCGCTTTCTTAGGAGCATACTTGACGAAATTGATTGCAAAGGAATTGTTGATACTGATTTTCGCCTTGTTTCTACTATATATTGCTTCTAGAATGATTCTCGGCAATTTCGGCACCGTCTTCAAGACATCAAGAAGCCGCAAAACTAGGCTAAGCCGTAGGGTCACGGGCTCTGATGGCGAAGTCTTTGAGTATGCTGCGGATATACAACTTGGGTTGCCGCTGAGTTTTTTTGCCGGCCTCTCATCAGGCTTGTTGGGCATCGGGGGCGGCGCTCTTATGGTGCCGATTCTGCACTTTGCACTTTCTTTCCCAATGCATGTTGCAATCGCTACTTCAGTTTTTATCATGGTTTTCACCTCAATTTCTGGTGTAGCAACTCATGTATTCCTCGGGAATGTTCAATTCAACTATGCCTTTTTTCTGAGCGTTGGCGTCATCTTTGGAGCGCAGATAGGTGCCTATGTTGCCAAACGCACTTCAAGTAGAAATCTGCGGAGAATTTTCGGCTTGCTCCTAGTGTTTGTCAGCTTGAGGATGATTCTGAAGCTTCTAGGTTGGGCATGAAACTGTAAACATTTTTTATTAGTTTTCATCGAGCATTAGATTATCGAAGGACTGTAAGTTGCACTCTGAAGAATTGAACCAGCTGTGGATATACTCTGACGGGGCTTCACGGGGGAATCCTGGACCAGCTGCTATAGCCGTCAAGCTCGTGGATAAAGACGGCCTTGTGGTGAAAAGATTATCTAAGTTCTTAGGGAGAAGAACTAACAATGAGGCTGAATATGAAGCGTTAATAGCCGCATTACAGCTTGCAAACGATTATACAGAGGGTTATGTGCACTGTTTTCTAGACAGCGAACTTATAGTAAAGCAGCTTAATGGAAAATATCGAGTTAGAAGCCTCAGACTTGAGCGTCTTTGGAAAAAGGTTCGCGAACTCCAGCAGCAATTT
>CAYGBS010000054.1:0-11645 GCA_964348215.1 uncultured Candidatus Bathyarchaeia archaeon | reverse complement strand
CGATGCATGGACCGATGGGCGCAAACGTGTCAAAGCTTTTTCCTCTAGTCCATTGACCGTCCTTAAACTGAATGTCCCGTGCAGAGACATCGTTAAGAATTGTATATCCAAAGATGCATGCCTGAGCATCTCTGGCTGAAACGCTTTTAGTCTGTCTGCCAACCACGATAGCCAGCTCCGCCTCATAGTCAAGCTGTTTCACAAACTTGGGCTTGACGACAGATTTCTGGTTCATCAGGTGGAGTTCTTCTTTGTTCCGCTGCGTGGTCCCTGTAGTTCAGACCTAGACAGATGATTTTTGGAGGTTTCTTTATTGGCGTTAGCAGTTTTACTTTGCTGAGATAGAAAGTAGCGTCTTCAAGAGTTGTTTTTGATGCTCTATGAACCACATGTTCTATCTCCCTTTCTTCCAAGCCTTGAGTGATTAAAGCATCAAGACTGGAAGGTAAAGGATGGTTCAGCGTTTTCCCTAGAATAGGCAAACAAGTTACTTTGTCTCTTTCGAGAATCCCATAAGACTCTGTTTCGGCTCTTAGGAAATGAACAAACTTCATTGAGAACTTCCAATGGCTTGTTGAGCGATATTCACCTTCAAGGAGAAACTATGCCTAACCGAGTCACGGATACGCCTTTCTGTTCTAATGCTTCAACCAGTGGGTTTATTCCTACGGAATCGCTTGCAATGTGCCCTGTGACTATTAGGTTGCCTACGCCGTCAGCCTTCAGTTTTTCAAGGTCCTCTGGACTTATGTGTATGTAGATTAGAGTGTTTGTTCCATGTCTGAAGTATGTTCTTGCAACTTCATATCCTCCATTTGTTCCGGCGCCATGGGACACTATGGTTTTCCCAGCAGGGTTATCAGCTTTACCCAAGCGTATCGCAATGTTTGTGGTTGCGTTCTTGAATTCAGGAAGAACCTGAAGCGCCGAAACAACATCTCCAACCGTGGAGTCTCTTCCGGTCTCCTGCTCAATTCTCCGGGCCATGATTTTTCTCCCCAACTCGTCCAGAGGAGTGTGAATATTCAGGTAGGGGATCTCAAGAAGTCTGGCTATATCTACCGCATGGCCATAGTTCCTGACATGCATCTTCACCTCCAATGCCCGCTTCTTCTTGCGAATCGATTTCTCCGCTTCGCGCTTGGGGACTCCCGCATCAACCATTTGTTGGATGTGCCTCCTGAAAACTTGATAGAAATCGATGACGGCTGACTCGCCCTTTGGATGGTGAGAAATCACAGCATCATATGCCATCTTTTTCGCAAACAGAAGCTCTGGAACATCTGCGTCTATTCCGAACAATACTTTCTTGATGCCTTTTCCTTCAACGTATATAGCGCTGTCTGCAGGAACCGATTTGAAGCCTGCAACTTTTAGAGCCATGTCCATGATTTCCTTTGTGCTGACCAACTTTCATCCACATGCCTGTAATCTCTTCATCTCTTATTAGTCAGTTAGATTTAACAAATCTTCTCCGCAGTTAATATGTAAAGTTCAACGTTGGCTCCTTTACATGCTTTGACAGTTCTATCATCAAACCGGTGACACACAATCAGTTTCCGCAGATTGCTTGGGAGGAGTTTGTCTTGTGATATCAAACCTGCAGCGAGCCTAGAGACTTGGGCCACTGCCGTCTCGGTTGCTTTTGTTTCTATTTCCACAACTACCACTTTACCTTCAGCGTCTTGGAGAATTACGTCAGCTACTCCGAAGCCCACATCTTTGTTTGCATCTTTGAACAGCAACCTTTCCCCTAGAATTGAGGGATTATCTGCAATGATCTTTTGAATAGGCTCTTCTAAAAGACCCCTCGCAGTCAAATGTGATTCCGGACCGTTTTCAAAAATCCTTTGCAGTTGAGGATCTATCTCGAAGTATGTTGTTCCAAGCATATGAGGATAAACGTTTATCGGGATTTCATTATGGTATAGGATGAGGATCGGTGTGTTTTTTGTGTTTAAGTTTTTGCTTCTTGAAAAGGGTAGAATCCGATTTTTGCCACTTACGATTTTTCCTCTAATCTGGGGAGGAATACCACGAATGTCCTTTTTGATTCGTTCAACTTGTTTTGCGTGTAATGTTTCGCTATCTATTGTGCTGAAGTCAGCTTTCCACTTGCTTTGAATTTTCTTCAGAGCTTTGATAATGGGTTTTATTCTATTTTGATATGAAGCTTTCTTATCATAATAAAGGCTGAATTTGTACATATATCTCCGTCCTAAAGATGAGGACTCTACGTTTTGTATTAAAAGTTACCATCTTGAATTCTCACAAGATATAGGAGTTACGCTAAGAAAAGATATACACTTTTAGATAGCTGAAGAAGATGGGTGGAGTCTGCATGAGTCTCTCATGTAACAGCGGACCAAAAAGGCCGAATCACAACCTGTGCAGCAAGAAAAATGACTACAATGTTGAAGTCGCCCCTAAAGGCCAAGAGAACATGTACTTTCGGTGAAAAGTCGGCGACAAGACATTCTTGATGGCCAGTTAGTTAAAGGCGACATTTGCACAGCACACTCCGGTAATGCTTCCAGAAGTCTGTGCTTTGCGCTATGGAGTGGAGTACCCATGAAGCGAGAACAGAGAAATCATTGCAACGCTTGTCCAGATGCCGAAAACTCCTAGTAATTCGAAATTCGCCACACAAAAATGGATGATGAACGCAAAGTTGCTTTCCTCCAGGCTTTTCCCGTCACTTTCACCTTTTCAATCTGTATTATAGGACTTTGAATAGAGGGTATCCCCCAAGACTCAAGAGTTTTGAACTCTTGCTTATCCCAGAAACGTTTTTCATTAGCTTGTAAGAATTGCCTGAGACAATCGTGCCTATAAGAGGATAGCTTATTTTCCCCCTGTCCATCAGGAAACCTTGTTTGACCGCTCCGGAGAAGTTGCCGTTACTGACCTCCGTGTTTCCATGGTCAACCAAAAATTGTGAATCTTCCAACTTTCGAGTTTCATCAATCTTCTTTATTCCTAGATCTCTGGATGTAAGTATACTCTTCTTGGTCAAATCAACATAGAAACTAAGATTTAGCACGAAACTGCACAGCCCGGAGGTCTAAGTTACAGCTTATATCACTCTAATTTCCTTACATTATTCGGAGATTAGTAGTTGCACCGTAGAGTTCTGTTCCCCTTCACCGCCATCGTTGAGATGGATAAGCTAAAACTCGCCATGATAATCAACGCCATTAACCCCAACATCGGAGGACTGCTAATCAGAGGACCAAAAGGCTCAGGCAAGACAACCGCTGTTCGAGCCTTAAGAGATGTCTTGCCAAGAATCCACGTCGTGGAAGAGTGCCCTTTCAACTGTAACCCATACGACCCTTCTAACATGTGTGAAAAATGCAGTGTAACGTATCAGAGAAACAAGAAGTTCCAAGTTGAAGAGAGAGAAATGAGAGTGGTTGACCTCCCTCTAGGCGCCACTGAGGACCGCGTGGTTGGGAGTCTAGACATTGAAAAGGCCATAAAACACGGTATAGAAGCGCTAGAGCCAGGCATTCTTGCAGAAGCGAATCAGAACATACTTTACGTAGACGAAGTCAACTTGCTTCCAGACCATATTGCAGACGACTTGCTCGACGCTGCAGCAACAGGATGGAACGTAGTAGAGAGGGAAGGAATTTCCGTAAGCCATCCCTCAAGCTTCATTTTTATAGGGACTATGAATCCAGAAGAAGGACAACTTCGCCCTCAACTTCTGGACAGATTTCCATTATCCGTTATTGTTGAAAGAATAAAGTCAGTCAGAGGAAGAATGGAAATCGTAAGACGAAACTTGGAATTCGAAGCAAACCCAGAAACCTTTCTTGAAGAATATGAACCCGTTCAAGAAGAGCTGAAAAAGCGAATCGCACAAGCACAAAAAATACTTCCACGTGTTACGATGCCTGAAAAACTTCTTGAAACAATATGCAAGGCTTGTTTAGAACTAAAGGTTGACGGGTTAAGACCCGACATTGTCATCAGCAAAGCAGCAACCACTCTCGCGGCTTTCGAAAACAGAAAAGTCTCGCTAGCTGACGTTCTCATCGCCTCAGAACTCGCCCTCAGCCATCGTACAAGAGAAGGCGGATTTCTTGAACCAGCAACGCCGAAGGAAATTGAAGAAACACTTCTTGCCACTGCAAAAACCGTTGGTTACAAACATTCGAAAACCGGAGAAAAGACACAGGAAAAGAGAGGTGGAGGAAGGAAGAAGAAAAGAAAGGAGGGTCGTGCAGTTGTCTTCATCAAGGGTAATGCAAGCAAGAGATTTGAAAAATTTTTAAAAAGAAACAAAACGCTATTCGAAGCTTGGAAGATATTGTCAAAATTCTATGCCACAATTAATAGACTGCTTGGCCAAGTAATCTTTGCCGTTGGGCATAGAACGAAAACACAGGCCAAGGGGTTGCCCAGCGTAAAAGCTGCGGCAAAAAGCGACAAGCCACTGAAAGCAGATGCCGAAGATGAAGGAAAGCAGGTTTTCCTAAAGAAAAAAATGAAGGGAATACCGTCAATCAGCTACGCAACTAAAACTCCGAAATTAAGAAAAGGCTTTTCTCTCTTCAAGATTTTCAAAGGTTCAACGAAAGATTCAGGCACTCTGTCAAGATTATCTTTCAAGGTGAAAAAGACTCGCAGGGCTACAAGCGGACTAGTAGGCAAAAGGGCAGAAGCTACAACAACAATCAGAAGAGGCAGAGCCAGTGGATGGAAGTTCCCTCGAAAAAAACCCCGAGACATACATCTTCCAGCCACGATACGGGCGGCGGCGAGAAAGCAAAAATGCAAAGATGAAGGTCGCCAAACGGCCCTCAGTATAGGCCTTCTAGATATCCGTGAAAAGCTAAGACGATACAAAGCACCGATGACAATAATTTTCGTATTGGATCTAAGCGGTTCCATGATGCTCAACATCGATGCCGTAAAGAAAGCGATTCTTAAACTACATGGAGATGCCTATCGTTACAGAGACCGTGTTGGGATAGTAGTGCTGAAAGACACCGGAGCTATTGTGGCCCAACATCCAATCACAAATCTAAGAGTCGTGGCCAACAGGCTTTTACGACTGAAAATCAGCGGATATACACCTCTTGCCGCAGGAATGCTGAAGGCCTGGGAAGTCTTGAAAGAAGCGAAGAGACGTGACCCTGCCACAATACCAACTATGGTTATCATCACAGATGGAAGCGCCAACGTACCCCTGATGAGAAGCTTAGAGACAGGCGAAGTTCGTTCTATAGAAGAAAAACGCATCATCGTTCGGGAATACGAGGATCTTGCCATTCATGATGTTATGTCTGTTTCTAAGATTGTTAGAAAAGAAGGAATTCATACAGTAATTGTGAACACTAATCCTCACATGTACGGCAGAGAAACTTATGGCTTTGCAGTAACTCAACGCATAGCCGCCAACACAAATGGCAAGCTTCATACAGTGGGTAGAGTGACCTCTGAACCAGAGCTTGTTGAGAGAATTGTAGAAAAAATAGCAGAGGATCAGCGCTCAATAGCGCATGGAGCCTCTTCAAAGATGTTTGACTAAGCCTTGAGGTCCGAGATTTTTTGGTCAAACACCTTCCTCAGGAGCGAAATCGGCAAGTATCCGTTAGCGGTGATGGTATCGTGGAAGAACCTCTCATCGTATTTCGTTCCCATTTTTTGCTTTACTTCTTCTCGCAATTTCAGTATCAAGTGTTTGCCTAGCAGATATGAAAGGGCGTAACTTGGTGTCTGTGTATAACGACGTACTTCTGCAACAGCGCCTTCCTTCGACAATCCAGCTTCTTTCATCAGCATATCTACAGCTTCATTGAAACCCATCTCGCCACGGGACAATTTCACGTCTACAATAATTCTTACGGCACGCCAAATTGCATCATTGACCTGTACTAGTTTAGATTCCAAGCCGGTTACGAATCCCTTTTCCATCATCATCTGCTCACAGTAGTGAGCCCACCCTTCTGCGGTCTCTATTCCCTGAGCAAGCATATGTATAATAGAACTCCTATTCGAAACACTGCCTTGAAGAAAGTGTCCAGGGTATGCTTCGTGAACCGCTGTGTTTCGGATGTTTGCATAGTTTAAGTGGTTACCGAGATTTGCGATATCTTTTGGACGGGTGACAATGTAAACACCTATCATTGGCTTGTCGAATCTTGACGGCATCATCATAGCTGCGAATGGGATTAAAGGCGCTATGAAAGCCGGAGTCTCCTCTACAACTAGCTTGTCTTCTGGATAAACCGTGGCAATGTTGTTCTTAACGACGAATTGTTTTGCCTCTTCCATTGCTTTTCTCGTTGCAGTCAAAGATTCCTCAAAGCTTTTCGGAGCCTTCTCTTCAATCATCTTTAGAACTTCTGCAACGCTTTTGTCGGGAGCAATTTGCGCTGCTATCCGCGCTCTTTCTTCCTTCAACTCCTCAAGGTACTTGACGCCAAGTTGGTATATCTCTCCTGAAGTCATTCCGACGTCACGGAGCTGAATCAATTTCTCAAATTTTTCCTTGCCTAAGGCCCAGTTTTCAGTCGTTTTTAATCTCAAGCTTTCAAGCCACTGCATATGCTCCTTAAGAGGATTCATCAGGCTTTTCACAGCTTCCACTAACCTTCCATGAAGATCTTCAGGAATTTTGCCCTTAGACGCTTTTGCAATGAACTGGAATAATCCGGGTATTTGCCGTGATGACTCGATAGCGATTTCTGTCCATAGCTTTATGGGTTTTGAGTTTTCGAATCTTGAACGGAACTCTTTCAAGTACTGTGGCAGTTTTGTAAGTCTCGCAATGATTGCGTCGATTCTTTTCTCTAGAGGCGCATAATTTCTAGTTATCATTGTAAAGAAGATACTGCCGGCTTCATCGAAAGCATTAGGGTTTAGTTCGTGCTGGCGTTGCTCATGGACTTCGAATTCGTTCATTTCAAGGACTTTCTCTAAAACCATCCAATCTGTTTTGTTCTCGTAGTTTAACTCATTGTAGTCGATTGACTCTTTCATGCGGTCAATGAATTCTTCCAGCATCCTGATGTTTTCAATGATGTGGGCGGTATTCCCTTTTGGGAGCAAATAGTCATAAGGATCATGGAGACCGAAGTAGCTGGCGAAATGGGGGTTCTTCTCGAAGAATCTGTCAAGCATCTCTTTCTTAAGGTCTTCAAATTTCTCATCTGCATTCAAAGCATCTATACACCTTTCGACAATAAGGGCGCCATTGTAATTAAGCTTTAAATCGTTTCTTCTTGTTATATACGATCATGACAAAAGGACAAGTCACCGTTCTCATGGGATCAAAAAGAGATTACGAGTTTGCTTCTCGCATCAGCAAATTCTTACATCACGAAGGCTTCGACATGAAGTGCAAATATGTAGTGGCATCTGCACACAAAAATCCTAAAAAATTACTAGAAGAGATCAGAAAACACGAGAAGATGGGGGAACCAATGGTTTTTATCACCGTTGCTGGCTTGTCCGACGCTCTTTCAGGCGTTGTGGCAGGCTCCACGAAATATCCGGTAATTGCCTGCCCACCTGATTCGCAAAAGTTCTGGTGGGCTAAATTTTTTTCTTCAGCAGTGACCCCTCAAGGTGTCGCCGTCGCTTATGTTCCTAGACCTGAAAACGCAGCGCTATTAGCAGTAAAGATACTTGCGTTGACCAGCCAAGACCTGCAGAAAGAAGTTGAGGCTTATGTGCGAACGCTAAAAGAAAGGTAGCATTAAGGTGAAAGAGAATGAGTCTCGATGTCATCCTCAACACGCATCTCCCCCTCGCCCTCTTCAAGAAGGGAAAAGTCAGAGACATCTATAATCTTGGTGAAAGACTGCTAATTGTCTCCACAGACCGCATCTCCGCCTTCGACGTAATCCTCCCGAACGGCATCCCCCATAAAGGCGAAGCGCTCAACAGGCTCTCCGCATATTGGTTTAATGAAACAAAAGACATAGTGCAGAACCACATCCTAGAGGTCGTCGACACCAGAACAGTGCTGGTGAAAAAGACGACCCCGATAAAGATCGAGTTCGTCGTTCGAGGATACCTCTACGGCTCAGCATGGAGAAACTACAAAGCGGGAAAGCCTATCAGTGGAACGCAGCTACCTAAAGGCTTAGAAAGAGCCGAAGAGCTGCCCAACCCCATTCTAACTCCTACTACAAAAGCCGAAGCTGGCCACGACGTAGAAATGACAGAGAAAGAGGCAGCTAGAAAAGTAGGAATGGATCTAGCAGAGACAATTGGAGACACATCCCTAGAGATCTATAAGAGAGCTTCAAGGAAGGCAGAGGCTAAAGGAATCATTGTGGCGGATACGAAAATGGAATATGGCGTCCTCGACGACGAACTAGTGCTTATAGATGAGCTGCTAACTCCAGACTCCTCGAGGTTTTGGCCAAAGGAAAAGTATGAAGTTGGAAAGGATCAGCTGAGTTTTGACAAACAGTATGTACGTGACTACCTTACGTCAATAGGATGGAACAAGCAGCCTCCGGTGCCAAAACTTCCAAAGGAAGTGGTTCTTGAAACTTCGAAGAAGTATGTAGAAGCATATGAACGATTAACCGGCAGAAACTTCTAGCAAGCATGCCTAGTTAATTATGGGTACGGGATCAAGAAAAAAGAGAGAAACAGGAATTTCAGCCATGACTTAAAGTGTGGAGAGAGCACGGTGACTGCTGTTCGAGATTTAACACCTCTCTTACCTGAGCTCTGATGAATGAGAAGCTTGATATGAAGCTTATTTTCGTTTTTGAACCGGTTTAGAAAGCTTTAATCCTGGAAAGCTGTCTATGTGCCTGGTGATTGTTATGACATGCTATTTCAGACATCTCAAACAGGTTTTCGAGAAAGCAGGGATAGAAGTAACCAGCGAAAACAGACCAGAGATCGACAAAATTATTCACGGCATCGCCGGTGTAGACTATAAGAATTGTCCAGCGGCTTGGAAGGAAGTAAAGAAAAGGCTTGCTGAAGATGAGGATAGTTTCGTCTCTCGACTGGAGAGAGCATGGGCCAAACGCATATAATCCATGCTGTCGACATTAGCGTTTGCATCTGCCAGAGAGGTGAACAAATCAACTTATAGAACTCGAGATCTATAGGCGTTTGAGCTCTTTGATTAAATAGTCAATCTCTTCCTCAGTATTATAGAAGTGAGGCGCTACACGCAAGCCGTTTGACCTTGCCGAGATTATAATGCCTTTTTCCCGAAGTCTTTCCGTCCTCTTTTGTGCTCTATCGGCAAGAAAATGAACAATCCCTGAACGACACTTTCTTTCTTCAGGAGTAGTAACCTGAAAGCCTAGGTTCCTTACAGAGTCTATAAGGGACTCTGTCAAACCCAAGACACGCTTCTGAATTTTCTCAATACTCACATCCAAAAGAAGCTGTAGGGCAGCTGCCGCTCCTATAAAACTTATGAAGCTTGGACACCCCACCTCAAAGCGGCTAGCAGTTTCAGAAAGCTGAAGCTGCCAAATGTCCCAAAAATCAACTGTCTCAAAGACTTCAGGTTTCACGCTTGCCCAACCGATAAACGGTGGCTCAAGCTTTTCAACAAGCTCCTTACGAACGTACAGATATCCAGCTCCAGCAGGACCCAACATCCACTTATAACAGCTTGCTGTCAGAAAATCCACACAGTCTCTTCTCACGTCAACTGGCATGGCGCCCAACGATTGAATACCATCTACTACGAGATAGGCCCCATGTTCATGCGCTATCGTAGCCAAAGATTTCAAGTCATGTCGAAAACCGTTTACGTACGCCACGTGGCTTATGGTAATCACAGCAGTTCGATCATCCACAGCTTTCTCCACATCTTCAACCAAGACTTTCCCTCCAACGTTTTTGACATATCGTACTTCCATTCCAAGCTTCTTTTTGAGCCAAGGATACACGACTGAAGGATACTCCAAGTCTGTTGTTACAACATTGGAATCCCGCGAATAGTCAAGCATGTTTACAACAATATTAAGCCCTGTTGAAGTATTCGGAACTAAAGCAATCTCATCCTTCTCTGAACCTGTGAGCTTCGCAAAGAACTCTTGTCCCAAGCTGTACTTTGAATTGTCGATCTCGAAACGACATAGATCATCGTTATAATTCCTCATAATGTCCACCACAGGTTGTGGAAGAGGGGAGTAAGCAGAGTGATTCAAGAACACTTTACATCGAGTTACTGGAAACCTCTCACGAATCTCATGGATATCCATCTTTAAGCTCCTACCTGAAGCATTTCCAATATTTCCTGAATATTCTTTTTAGTTCTTCCACCGTGGCCTTAACACGTTCATGACACCAAGGTGGCTCCACCGGGGGCACGGATGGATCCGACACATCAAGCTTTTCCACGCCAGCAACCCCAGCTGCAAGTGCATACCAACATGAAGGCAACACGGTTGGGTTATAGCCGCTGCCAATCAAAAGGACAACTTTACCGCCACAAACCTCCTTTGCAACGTCCACGATGAGTCTTGATAGATCAAAAAAACCTTTAACTGTCAGGGCCAAGCTGCCCAAGATGTCAGCGAAATGTGGGTCACTTCCTCCATTAGCCAGAATAATATCCGGCTTGAACTCCTTACTAAGGGGAACGAAAATCTGTCTCAATGCGGAAAAATATGTTGCATCACTGGTCCCCGGTGGCAAAGGCACATTAACGTTGAACCCTTCGCCGTCGCCTCTGCCAATCTGGTTGACAAACCCAGTGCCTGGGAAAAGGGTTTTTGGATCTTGATGCACTGAGATGAACAATACCGAAGAATCAGAATAGAAAATGTCGCTTGTCCCGTTTCCTGCATGTACATCGTAATCTAGAATTAGAACACGCTTCACATCATATTGTTGCTGAAGATGTCTAGCTAGTATAGCTACATCGTTGAAAATGCAGAACCCACCGCCAAAATTTCCCCCTGCATGGTGAAGCCCACCGCCGAGAGACACTCCGCGATCAATCTCACCCCCATAAAGAGAGTCTCCGATCTTTAGTGCCCCACCCATTATGTATAGTGCTGCTTCAAGGATGCTGGAGGATAAAGGTGTGTCAAAGTCGTAGGCTCTACCCTTTTTTGCAGAGTCTAAGATCAAGTCAACATAGCTCTTGTCATGGACCTGCATTACATCATTTAGCGTTGCGATTCTAGGTTTCAAAACCTTAACCTCAGGCAATCTGAGTAGCCCTTGTTCTTCGAAAAGCTTCATGGCATTGCCAAAACGGTCGCCTCTAAAGGGATGTCCAGATCCAAAGTCGTATTGCTTATATTTCTCGTGAAAAGCTATTCCAATTCGCAATAGATCCACTTCTTCTGCATATCAAGGCGAACAGCTATAGAAAAAGGATGCGGGGGAGAATTGTTCGGATAAAAAGAAGGATTGAAGCTTTTTAAGTGCTTATTCTTGTGCTTCCGTCTCCTCTTCAGTTGGCGCTTCTTGCAATACTTCCTCTTGAGCTTCTTCCGTGTCTCCCGCCGTCTCTGCCGCTTCAGCTTCCTCGGATAATGATTTCTCTTCTTCTTGGCGGGTAGTTTCCTGCCCCTCTTCTACAAGGGCCTCTTCTTTTTCTTCTTGTTCTTCGACCTGTTCTATTTGTTCTTCAGTTTCTTCTATTGCTGGCCGCTCTTCTGTGGTTGTTTCTACTGAGGTTGTGGTCT
>CAYGBS010000053.1:0-11752 GCA_964348215.1 uncultured Candidatus Bathyarchaeia archaeon | reverse complement strand
GTTCATGGGCTACATTGCAGCCCAGTCTTTTCAGCGTTTCAGCGACCCGTACTTGAAAGTCCACTTCTTTTAGGGAGGCCTCATACTCTTGATACATCTGACTGCGCACATCGAAGTATACACGCTTGAACTCTTCGAAGGGAATAGAAACAGCTGTGTTGTCGCATCGTAGGCTTCGTAGAAGCCTCAGTAAACATTTATCGTAATCCCATCGGTCGGTCAGTATCAATGTGTCGCCGAGGTCAAAAATTACAGCTTTGAACTGCATAGTCCTCTGCCTTCGCTTTCCTAGAAAAAGGATGTTGTTGGCTGGTTCTTAAGCCTATTCGACACTTCCATGTCGAATTAACATTTTCTTTGTAAAATCGCCCGCCATTTTACATGAAGTTGACAAATACTTTTAAATATTCCAGCTATGGAGTCTAAAGGCGCTGTGGTGAGAAAGGTTTTGGGTTGCACTGTAGTAGCCGGTGCTTTTTGGGGAGACGAAGGAAAAGGCAAAGTGGTGTCATACTTGGCTTTGAAGGACAAGGTCAACGTTTGCGTTCGCACAGGGTCAGTGAACGCTGCTCACACTGTGCACTTTGGAGGCAAACGCTATGCGTTGCACATGGTGCCTTCCACATTCGTCTACGACAAATGCCGCCTTCTAATTGGCCCAGGAGCTAATGTTCATGTTCCCCAATTCATGAAAGAAGTAAAAGAGACGGATGTTAGACAGAGGATTGGCGTGGACCGGCAAGCTTCCATTATTGAATCGCGTCATTCTCAGGTGGACAAAGGTGATAGCCACTTGAAGAGTTTGGGCACTACAGGTTGGGGTGTTGGACCTGCCGTTCAGGAGAGGGCGAAAAGGTCGGCCAAGTTGGCTAAGGATGTACCTGAATTGAAAGGCTTTCTCGCAGATGTGGCGGCTGAGGTGAACGCTGCGATTGACGCTGATCAGACTGTTGTTTTAGAGGGAACACAAGGTTTGATGCTTTCGCTTTATCACGGTTCGTATCCCTATGTTACGAGTCGTGACACAAGTGCTTCGGCGGTCTGCTCTGAATCAGGCGTAGGTCCAAGTCGAGTGGACAAGGTTCTAGTGGTATATAAGGCGTTCATTACACGCGTGGGAACAGGGGGTTTGCCTGGTGAGTTGTCTAAGAAGGAAGCTCTGCGGCGCGGTTGGTTTGAGAAGGCTGCTGGAACTGGGCGGGAACGAAGATCTGCACCCTTTGATTTCGACTTGGCGAGAAAAGTGGCTAAGATTCATGGTGCCACAGAAGCGGCTCTCACAAAGCTGGACATTCTGTATCCAAGCTGCAAGAGCGCCACTAATTATGATCAGCTACCTGAAGAGGCAATAGATTTCATCGCTAAAATTGAGGAGGCAACCGGTGTCGCTGTATCTATCGTGGGCACCGGGCCTGACGCTATGGACATCATCGACAGGAGAACATCTCTCTGAGTCAGAACTACTTCGAACCAATTCTTCTTAGAAAAGCCTTTAAGAATCAGAGAGAAGAGTAGGTAAGTCTGAAAATGGACGTTAGAACATGAGAACAACGATATCACTTATCAAAGCTGATGTTGGTTCTCTGGTGGGACACCATGTAGTTCCTGAACCATTACTTGAAATTGGCAAAAACAGCCTGCAAGAAGCACAAGAAAAAGGGCTCATTAACAGTTTTTATGTGTTCAATGCTGGAGACGACCTTGAGCTTTTAATGGTTCACGAAAAAGGTGAAAAAAGCCAGGAAATCCATGCATTAGCTTGGAACGTCTTTCAAAAAGCCGCGGAGAAAGCTAAAAAACTAAAGCTGTATGGGGCGGGACAGGATCTGCTGAAAACTGCCTTCAGCGGCAATATTCGAGGTATGGGTCCGGGAATAGCAGAGATGGAAATCGAAGAAAGAGGGTCGGACCCAATTATCGCATTCGCAGCCGACAAGACATCTGCAGGTTCTTTCAACTATCCCCTATTCCGCACATTCGCTGACCCTATGAACACTGCTGGCCTTGTAATCGACCCAAGTATGTTTGGCGGTTTCAAATTTGAGGTCTTAGATACGAAGGAAGACAGAAAGGTGGTTTTGAAGTCCCCTGAAGAAATGTTTGAACTCATAGGTCTTTTGGGCAGTAGCACGCGCTATACAGTTTCGCGTGTTTGGCGAGCTAAGGATGACCTTATTTGCGCGGCGACTAGTACTACGAAGCTGGCGCTCATTGCAGGCAAATATGTCGGAAAGGACGATCCTGTCGCAATCGTGAGAGCCCAGCACGGATTGCCCGCTGTGGGAGAAATCCTGATGCCGTTTTTTCATACGTATTTCGTTGAAGGATGGATGCGAGGGAGTCATTGGGGCCCCATCATGCCTGTGAGCTTAAAAGACAGCAAGTGTACAGTCTTCGATGGTCCTCCGAGAATGGTTGCAGTGGGCTTCCAGGTGTGCAACGGCAGAATTGCAAGTGACAAAAATGATGTACCGATGATGAAAGATGTGTTTGACGACCCAGCATTTGATATGGCACGTCGAGAGTCGTTGGAGATGGCTGCTGTATTTCGAAGGATGGGTGAGTTTCAGCCAGCGCGTTTGAGTGCTGAAGCTATGGAGTATACGACCTTGCCTAAAATATTGAAGCAGCTAGAGGATCGATTTACTTCTGCATAGCTTCTTTCATACTTTTCCGACTTTCAACAGGCTGAGACACCTTTAAGACACCGTTGAGTTCGTCGCAGCGAGACTTTGCTGCTTCGTAGACCAATCTACGAAGTTCCTCTCCTGAAGCTCCTTTTTCTCGAATTGCTCCAAGTTTTCTTGCTAGTTCTCGGTCTCCGAGGCTTTCAAGCCATCTTTCAAAATCCCTTCTGGCAATGTGGAATTTCACTGATTGTGGGTCAGCAATTTTCAGCTTTTCGCAAAAATCGAGGAGACTGTTCGCGTGCAAACCTGAATATTGGTTAATTCCAGTGTAAAAGTAGAATCCCTTTTCTGGACTCAATTGAGTTAGAGAGGGTTTGGGTTTTAACGCTGCTGTTCCCCTGTCGGTTAATTCGTAGTAGCCCCTCTTTGGAGAGGAAACATATCCAGCCTTTTTCAGTCCGAGAATGTGCATCATGCAAGAAGAGAAGTTGAGTCCAAGTTTCTTGGCGATGTCTTTAGGCTTTTTAGGTTGGCTTTCCTTAGCCAATTCTTCTAAAATCGTTTTCTTGATAGGTGTTATTCGCATTAATGGAGTACACTCACTTCTATGTATTGTGCAGAGCACCTTTTTCAGACTTTTGCTGATCTCCCAAGCTCTCCTTGTTTTGTCATACTCCTCTACATAGATACAGCAATGCATCCTCAGTGGCTCCATACATTCTGTGAAAAATCGAAAACGTCAAAGCTTTAATACTCTAAACGAGCAGTTCAAGTAAAAGAGCAAGGAGAAAGACAAAATGTCACAAGAAAAACTCGTGAAACTCATCAAGGAGCAGATTAAGATAGAGGAGATTTTCGTCACAGCCGTAGAAGAAGAGATAAAAAACATTCATAACATAGCAGCTAAATTGCTGCTGTTGGAAACGCAGAAAGACTCTGACAAGCATGCCATGATCTTAGAAGGCATACTGGAGGTAATCAGCCAGAGAGACACTAAGCCACTCTGGGATACTCTGCAGGATAGCTACGTAGACAAGCTAGTTGTCAAGCGCAATCTTGAAAAACACATCAAAACTGAGATGGCGATGCTTGCACATGTGGAGACCGAGACGAAAGAGACGAAGGATGAAGGCATAAAGCTGCTGCTCGAACACATCGCAAGTGACGAAAAGAAGCACCACAAAATTCTGCAAACAGTCATAAAAGAAGCCTACAAAATCAAACCTTAAGCCATCAAACAACTCTCTCATCCACATACTTGTCTATCGTATTCTAGGAAACGCAAATAAGCAACAAAAGCCCTAGCCATATGAACAGCAAAAAACCAAACGAGGACTGTGAGCCCGATGAGATTAGCTGTGATGGTTTATGAATACCCGCCAAAAATAGTAGGAGGCTTAGGTACGTATGCAGCCGAGATTACGAGAAAGTTTGTCCTTCTAGAGAATGACGTGTCAGTGTTTACCATGAATGATGATGAAGGAGCCTTGCCTACAAGGGAATTGTGGCGGGGAATTGAGATCCATCGCCCTCTTCACATAGATGTGTCGGATTCCCTGCCAGATGTGATTGCTGAAGACGTAAGAAAATGGGGAAGGGGGATACAGTTTTTCTCCAAGATTCTTGTTTACAACTACCTCAGCGCTTCAAAGATAGTTAACGAGCTTGTCAAGAAAGAACGGTTCAAATATGACATCCTAGTTGCACATGACTGGCTCTCAGTGATTGCGGGTGTCACAGCGAAGAGGGAGCTTGGACTGCCTCTAGTTTTTCACGTCCACTCGACGGAAAAGGGCCGGACTTTGGGCAACGGATCGGAAGTTGTTAGTAGCATTGAACATAGAGGGGGACAGATGGCTGACTTAGTTATCACTGTTTCAAATGCGATGCGCGATGAGTTGATTGAGCTAGGATTTCCAAAAGAGAAGATTCGGGTTTGCTATAACGGCGTTGACCCTGAAAAGTACTCTCCAGACCAAGTGGATGAGGCTAAGCGAACCGAGATAAGGGAAAGTTACGGGCTCAAGGATGATGATGAGATGATACTTTTCATTGGCAGACTCGTCTGGGTCAAAGGGGTTGACAAGCTTATCATGGCGATGCCGCATGTTCTAAAGACTGTGCCAAACGCTAAACTTGTGATTGTCGGCCTAGGAGACATGGACGAACATCTAAAAAGCATGGTTAAAGGCCTAAGACTTGAAGACGCTGTCAAGTTCCGCTTCGAGTTTGTACCTGAAGAAGAGCGAATTGCCCATTACGCATCTTGCGACTTAGCCGTTTTCCCAAGTCTCTACGAGCCTTTTGGAATTGTGGCGTTGGAAGCCATGAGCATGGAGAAACCCGTTGTGGTGGGCGCCAGCGGAGTTAGCGGGATGCGAGAAATTGTAATAGCCAATGGGCCTGAACAATGCGGCTTCCATGTTAACCCGAATGACCCAGTGGATATCGCTTGGGGAATCGTCAGCTGTCTTCAGAATCAGGGCAGGAAGCAGAAGCTGGGTGGAAAGGGTAGAGAACGCGTCTTGGCAGAGTTTACATGGGACGCCATTGCCGAGAAGACCTTAGACACTTATCGAGAAGTTGCCGGCGAAGAAGAGAAAAACGATTAAGCAACTTTTACTTTAACGTTCAAGCCAGTGCAGGATGTTACTTGCTTGCTTAATGACTTTCGAAAAGATTACCTGCTTAACCGTTGGGTTGTCATCGCCACTCACAGAAGGCGACGACCGATAGATTTCGTCAAGAAGAAGACTGCCGCGCAGACTCGTGACAAGGGTCAATGCCCGTTCTGCCCCGGAAACGAGCGGAAGACGCCCCCAGCCGTGCTTGTGTATCTGAAAGATGAAGGAGGCGTTGTGAAGAAAAGGGACACAGATGGCTTGCGCCACAAGAACTGGGTGATCCGCTGCGTCCCGAATCTGTATTCTGCTTTTTCTCCTCCGGAGAAAGGGGAGAGTGCTGAATCTGGCAAGGCTGTGGGGCATCATGAAGTGCTTGTTGAATCGCCAAATCATAACGAACATCCTAGTGATGCTAGAGTTTCACAACTAGTTCACGTGGTTAATGGATATGTTGACCGTTTGAAGATGCTTTCATCCAAACCTTATGTGAAGTATGTTTCGATCTTTCGGAATCACGGTTCAGATGCTGGAGCGTCAATGTCTCATGCACATAGCCAAATAATTGCGACACCAAAGATGCCTGCGATTCCAAGTGATGAGTTAAAGGCAAGCGGAGAGTTTTATGAAGCGCATGGAAAATGTGTTTTTTGCGATATTCTTGGAAGAGAAAAACACAGTGCACGCTTTGTTTGGGAAAATAACAGTTTCGCTGCTTTTGCGCCTTGGGCGGGAGTTCATCCCTTTGAGTTTTGGATAATGCCTAAGAAGCATCGGGCAACACTGCTGGGCATGAGAGCTGAAACTTTGAAGGATCTTGCGGAGGCATTGAAGACCTGTTTCGGTGGATTGAAGACACTTCTTAATGACCCACCTTACAACTATGGTTTTCACATGACGTCTGATACAACGGCGGACGAGTTTTATCACTGGCATTTGGAGGCTTATCCAAAGTTGACCACTTGGGCGGGGTTTGAGAAAAGCACTGGGATGTACATCAATGTGGTACCGCCGGAGGATGCTGCACGAAATCTAAGAGAAGCGATAGAGAGCCATTAGTCAGATTGGCTGCTTTCCTTTTGGAAAGAACTTGCCAGTTTTGCGTTTGTATTCTTGGTATGCTTCGCCGAATCTTTCAGTTAACATCTCTTCCTCTATTGTAGCTATGTGGACGTAGCCGGGGACCGCGATAAACGGGATTGTTGCTATTAGATTCAGATGAACAAGGAATAAGCCGGTAAACAATATGAAATAGGCAAGATAAGATGGATGGCGAACATAGCGGTAGGGACCCCAAGTGACAAGTTTTTGGTTTTCACGCATTGCCCAAGAGGTGGCATACCTGCCTCTAGCCAAGACGCTCCAGATGAATAGAATGTAGCCGAAAGCAGTCTCGATGATGCCGGCTAATTGCACCCACGAGTCATACGGGAAACGGAGTTGAAGGAAAGACCTAGCTACAACAGGTTGAAGTCCTGTGAAGACCAGCAGGATGTACAGGGTTGATTCAATAAAGAATGTTACAGTTCCGAATCCTGCCAAGACGAGGAATAATCCGCTTGGTCGTTCTACTTCTGCCTTGTACCTGATCTGTTGTCCGCTTCCGTCGTATTTACTTAGATTGTACAGGTTTACGATGGCGAAGATAGTCAGGCAGACTGTGAGGAAAACCGCTATCGCCAGATCTGGAAACATAAAATGCAAGTTATAGATTAACTCATTTATTTAGTTCACCGGTATTGGTAGCTGGAAATGGACTCTGAAGCTAGGATTTCGGAGACATCAAAAAACAGCGGGTATGAAAAATGTCTTTGAAGAGTGCTGACCGGACCGCAGTGGTTTTTCATCTCTTGTAGAGGGCGTAAACTCCGACTAACATGGTTAGTCCAGCAAATAACTGCAGAACCGTAAAGGCTTCTTTTAAGACTAAGAATGCGAAGACGGCGCCGAAGAGCGAAGACATGGAAAAGATGACGCCTGTTCGCATAGACCCAATTTCTCTTAATGCAAAGAGGAATAGCAAGACTGAAAATCCAATGCTTAATGCCCCAACGGATAGCAAATAGGGTGTTGCAACTAGAGGTATAGTAAAGTTGATTCCGAGAAGTAAAGACAGAAGGAGCAAAAGGCCACCTCCGATAAAACACTTCAACCCGGTTATCATTATGATGTCTCTCTTTCTGCTCAGAAACTTACTAAGATTGTTATCAATTCCCCAGAAGAGACAAGCACCCACTATCAGCAGGTTACCCGCAATTTCCGTGGTTAACGTAAGTCTTTGAAATTCGCCATTTGTAGTTATGAACGCAACTCCAACAAGCAAGAGAAGGATGGCGAAATAATCTTTTGTTGCTCCACGTTCTTTTAGAAAGACAAGAGCAATTAGAACGGTGAAAAGAGATTCTGTATTGAGGAGAAGAGAAGCGTTAATCGCAGTAGTTTCGTTTAGACCTTGTAAGAGCATTAAAGGTGCGAGGATTGAGCCACATAGAATCACAAAAATGAGGATTTTATAATCCTCTCTTGATATCTCGACTTCAGTCTTCGTCGGGGTATTAAATAAAGCGAGAAGTTTTTTGTGAAATGGAGAAAGGTGAATTCCGAATAAGAGAAGTCCACCCACAAGGTAGACCATTCCAGCGACTATCAACGGATCGACGCTTTCCAGTGTAATTTTGTTCAAAGCAGAACTTATCCCAAACAAAACTGCAGAGGCTGTGGCAGCTACGTATCCCCAATGATGAGTCAAAGGGCGTCACTTTTTTATGGTGTGTACTTAAAGGGATGCTTCGACCTGTCCTTATTCTCCACAATGTCGTCTGCCGACGGCCTACCTTCAACAGCTCTTCGAATGGCGTGACGCATGGCCTTATAGTTGTTGATGTGTACTCGTTGCCTGTTAACTGCTGATGGATGCACGAAGACATTTGCAATTATAATCAAATCCTCTGCCACACGCTTAGGAATGCTTCCATCAGCCAAACTATCCGCCACTGCCTTTGCTACGCCAGCCTGTGCTGGACCGTAAACCATACTTGCCTGCCGCATATTCTTAATGGTCACTGTGGGTACCATCAAAGTAACTGGCTTCACCAAAACGTTGGGCTCAAGAATCGCCACTAAAGGCTCATGTCCGGGAGTCGGATTTGCCTTTGCTCTCGCGTAAGCCTCACCAACCGGCCCATCTTTCCTCCCAATCATCAAATCAATATGTGCTACCTCTGCATCCTTCCCTGCCAAGGCTTCACCGATACGAAGTTTGAAGTCACGAATAACTTCAGGAGTCACGTGGATAGCCTTGAACCTCTCCTCTAAAACCTTCTTAGCGACCTTGAACTTGACGCGTTTGGCTTTTATCTTACCAATCCTCTCCAGATCCAATCGCAACTCCTCTCTTGCTTCATAAGTGAGTTCTCCGCCAACACTGAGGGGCAGCCTCACAGGCCCTACTTCAATGCCCATCATGTTCAAAGCCTCCTTGGTCCCAACTGCTCCACTAGCTGCTGTAATCCGTGCGATTTTTTGAACCTTATACTGCAACTCACGCGCCTGTGGCAAATCACCTTTCTGTACACTGTTATAGATTTCAACCCAGACATCGGGAATGAAGTTAGCACTCGCCAAAATCGCTCCGCTAGCTCCAGCAGCCAAAGCCGCTACGACCACTGCATCGTGACCACACATCACGTTAATTCTGTCACGAACCTTCTCCAACACTGCTAATATGAAGCTAAGCTCTCCGCTGCTGTCTTTGAGGCCAACGATGTTCGGAATCTGCGCCAAGTCCTCCACCATCTGCCACGGCAAAGGCAATCCTGTGCACTGCGGAATGTTGTAGAGAACTAGAGGCAAATCCACTTTAGACGCGATGGTAAAATAATGCTCATAAATTCCTCTGCTGGTAGGCTTCAGATAATATGGCGTCACAATTAATGCCGCATCAGCACCAGCATCCTTCGCATACCTCGTCAACTCTAGCGCTTGATCAGTTCCGCTCGCTCCCGCACCCGCTACAACCGAAATCTTACCGTTGACTTCGCTAACAACAACGTCAATAACCCGCTTCCTCTCTTCAAGGGTCATGTTCACAAACTCACCGGTAGTACCACACGGGACAACACCGTTGACGCCAAGATCAACACAGTGGTTAACAAGCGCCCGCAGCTGTTTCTCATCAACCTGCTTCCCGTCCCTCGTGAAAGGAGTTACCAAGGCAGGCATAATCCCATAAGGCTTGAACATCAGCTCAAACTCCTTGTCGATTCTATCTCGCTTTTACACATTTAAGCACTTCACTTTCGACGGTTAGTTCGGTTGACATAGGTCCCAGCTATTCTTATAAAGACAACTCGCACTACTTACGTTACACAAACTGTGCCTGGAGGAGGAATACGTGGACCATATTAGACAAAAACTGGAAATTAGAGATGACAATCTAAAGAGCATTAATGACTTTATCTTGAGAGAAGATAATCCCCTTATCAACAGCTTACTGAAAATTATCGAAAAGTTCGATGGAGTTGGTGAAATTAATCGTAAGGCTCAAGAAGCCGCCAAGCTTGAGAATCTTATGGCAAGGCTTAGAGTGAAAAATTCGCCTTTTGTGAAAGATCTTGAATGGTTAATAGAGCAGCGAGAGAAAGAGGCCTTCATAACCATTCCCAACTACCGCAGAAAAACCTTAGGAGACAAAGCTGATTCCATGAAGTTTGACGAGTCGTTTGCTGTAACCCTCGAGATAAGCGCCTGTAACTTTTTCCCTTGGGTCATAAAGGAAGCAAAGACGGCTATTGCACAACACGATCTTATGCCAGGCCGCTTCATTCGAGTTCGTTCCATGAAAGAACAAGTTGCGGATGATGAACTTCTTGCATTTGCGGCGGCGATGCAGATCATAGGCGCTTCTCATGTGGAAACATTAGACACAAAAGGAACTCTGCCAAACCCAGACGGCTCACCCATCAACATTCATTTAGGAGGCCCTGAAACTATTACAGGCTATTTCGGGGGCGTTGGAATGCCAAACGAATACGCGTTGAAGTGGGTCAACGAATTTCTGCACTATTACACTGAATACGGTGTTCGCCAAGTGTTGAATACAAACACGGGGAGCGTGCTGCTCGGTTACTTACTTCATAAGCTTGGGATTAATATTGAGTTTAAGATCTCAGTATTTTTAGGCAATGATAATCCTTACTCTTGCCTATGGACGCTAATGACTGCTAAGCTTTTTAGTCGTGATGATGGCACAAGTCCCCTTATAGGTTTTAACCTTTCAAATTCGGTCAACAATGAGACTATCGAGCTGTCAGCCCGCATTAGACAGGCTTTTGACCTTGAGGACATTGTTCGCATCGAGCATCACATCACAGAGACGCATAAGAGCATAGTCAGACAGCCCTATGATCGGCTAGATGAACTCGTGGAAATCGCAGGCCACGTGAAGAATATTAGTGCCAAACATGAAGGAGGAACGCCTGAAGTTGAAAAAACCAGGGACCACCCATCGGATGTTTTGAATTATTTCATTCCAAAAGAGGAAATCCTTGAACAAGGTTTGATGCCGAAGCTGACAGTTAACTACCTTGACAAGCATGATGCTATGAATAGAACTGCTAGGGCTCTTACCAAGCGTGGATTAACTGTCATCCCCGCTCAGAAGCTACACAAGAAATAGGGAAAGAGGAGCTTGCAGCTCACGCTACCATGTCGTTGTCTTTGGGCGTTTTGCCAATAGGAGAATCGTTGTCACAATGAAAATCCCCGTAGTTATTATGAAGAGGTACATCAATCCCGTGGAGTTGTTTTGAGCAGTCCGATTGTCTGCTAACTGTTGGTATTCCTTCTGCAAGTCGGTATAGTTTGCCTCTAACGAGGTATAGTTAGATTGCAGGTCATTAAGGAAGCTGTTCAAAGCTTCATAATTCTGTCTAAGTTCTTCGTAGGGTTTGTTTTGAATATAGGTGGCTGGAAAGGCTTCAAGCTTGTCAAATGTTGATTCATCGCCTTCAATGGACCATCTGTACTCCACTTCACCATATAGTGAGCCTGGCAAACTATTGGTGGGTACTAGTTTTTTGTATGATGTTACTTCAAACTCTCCGCGTTCTAAATGTACATCTTCAAAAAACGTTGCGCTGCCAAGTAATGTTTCGCTTCGATTTTCCTCTAAACTGGAGATATTTACATTTATGTAATAGATGTAGACATCTGCGTGAGTAGCCTCTGCTCGTACGGTAATGTTTACGTTTTCTTCTGGCCATGCGAAAGCCGATGCCTCGATTTCTACAAGCAGTCCTCGCGAGTCGACTGAGTAGCACTTGTAATCAGCGTTCGTTTCTGAGTAACCAATTGTGCTTAGGTTAATGCTAACAAACAGAATGATTATCGCAGTTGACAATGATGCTAATCGTCTGATGTTCATCTTTTCACCTTCCAAAGTCGTTAGTGCATTCTACGAATGTGTATATAACGATTCTCTTACGTTATCTCGAAAAACTC
>CAYGBS010000052.1:10821-12252 GCA_964348215.1 uncultured Candidatus Bathyarchaeia archaeon | reverse complement strand
GGTTACATTCTATGCCGAAATCACGACGTGCACGGGACACGCCTCTGTTGATGGCGTCAAGCATTTGACCGTAGTCAAGACCCTTGAAGACATGATCAGCAGCAGAGAAGCTTGCCTCCACGTGTCGAACATTACACCGAGCATCGCATTCCAGCATCTCATAGGTTATGCGCTCGAATTGTCTCTCGCTCGTAATACAGTCTACGACGGTGCTGTAGATAGATATGAAGTGGGGGAAACTGCGATATTGGAATGCTCCTCGAATGTCCTCTACTGTCTTGTAAGGTATCTCTATGTCCCCTTCTTGCGCAAGCCAGAGCAGCGTCTCAGGCCTCGTAGAACCGACTATGTGAACGTGTTGCTCAACCTTGGGTAGCGCCTTTATCAGCTCTTCAACATCCATAAGGAACACCGAGCCACGTGTCTGAACATACAGCTTTTGCAGACATGCACTTCTACAAACCTAGCACGAATCCAGATGATCCCTGCCTTCACCTCAATCTTCCCATGTTTCTCATGAGGAACAGCACTTCAGGACGCATCCCTGTCCCGGGCCATCTACAGATTACTTTTGACTTGTTGCTTCTCAACTTATAACTTGTTTACGTGCCTGCTCAGTGCTACAAGCTCACAGTTTAGTACACGCCTATGTGTGGAATAGTTTTGCATTGTCGGCTCTCTGTTCTAAGCATTGAAGTCGGTCATGCGTAAACTTGACGCCAAGGCTATCCATAGTAACGTAGCTAAGATGAAAGTATTTGTCCGAAGCATACTGCTGAAAGACTGGGGTTTTTTCCGTAGGATACAGCAGTTGCATCCTAGGGAGAATTCAGCTATGAATCCATGTATGTTAAATGTATCGTTCTTCAGGGTCTAGGATGCAACTGTAGCATCCTAGGGATTTTTTCGTTAGGCACAACTACAATGCCTACGGGGAAATTTTTTTTCAAGTATCAACTGTAGATACTTACAGAAAGTTTCTTCCTTAATCGCAACTGTAGCGACTTGGGAAAATTTCTCTCGTTAGATACAACTGTAGTATCATACAGGAAAAGAATTTTTTTCGTTAGGGACAACTGTTGTCCCTTGGGGAGAAAACTTGAGAAAATATCTTTTCTCCGAGCTTGGGCAACGGGTGCTTGGGGGTGGCTTGCTGGAAAACAGGACGGTAGTGAACACGCTCTGGCCTAGCTTCAGGTTACATCTAACGTTGCAAACATGTTTTGCTCTCTGAGCCTCTTTTTTGTTATTCGTTGTGTGCAGAAACTGAACTGAAAGGGAGGAATACGAGACGAGCGCTCAGTAGAGTCGTCGAGAATCCTGTCAAGCGGAGGCTATTTAGCCGCGGCACACAGAAACTTGTCTTTTTGAGGCTCTAGGGGGCATCCTCCTCCGCAAACCTGCAGCAATTGGCAGTCTTCACATTTTGCT
>CAYGBS010000052.1:10277-10811 GCA_964348215.1 uncultured Candidatus Bathyarchaeia archaeon | reverse complement strand
TCTATTCCTGAGCCTCTGCGAAAGGGGATGGTTCCAAATCTTCTTCCATCTGTCCTTGAGGATATTGCCTAAACTCTCAAAATAGCTCTGACAGGGATATACATCGCCATTCGGTCCCACGCACATGTTGACTGAGGCGGCAGTACAAGATTTTACCCCTAGACCCAACTTCACAGGGTTGAGGCGGCAATACTGAGTCGGTGTGTACCAGAGAAACTTCAACCCAGCATGCCCGGCTTTTTCTTTAACTTTGGGAAGGAGCTCCTTCAGGGCTTCAACTGGCAAGGCAAATTCGTCGGTGACGTTGACGGCTTTGCCTGAATATATTAGGCTGTTGCATCCGAAGGCCGTAACACCTTGTTTCCTGATGAACTCTATAGTGTCCAAGAAGTGTGAAGCATTGAACTTGTTAAGCGTGGTATTTGTTGTGACGTAGATTTCGGTCTCCACAGCATTCTTGATTCCGGCAACAGTTTCTTTCCAGCTTCCTTTAACACCTGTAATCTTATCGTGAACAGAAGGCTTGTGCGATTC
>CAYGBS010000052.1:7677-10267 GCA_964348215.1 uncultured Candidatus Bathyarchaeia archaeon | reverse complement strand
CTGCGGATCGACGTCGACCGCAAGGATCCGGGCAAGGCTTATGCGATTCCAAAGTAATCTGAACAAAATCCAAGCCTGCCTCTTCGAGTGACTCTACATACTTCTTGTCCTGCAGCCTTCTCCCATTCGTGACTAGGCCAGTCACTATACCTAGATCTTGAGCGTACTTCAACAGCTCACTCAGATCTTCCCGTAAAGTTGGCTCCCCACCAGTGAACGTAACGATGAATATGCCGATATCCTGCATCTTCCTGATAACTTCCTTCCATTGCTGAGTGGAAAGTTCATCAGTTACGTGAGGCCCTCCAGCGTAACAGTGTACACAGTTGTTCTGGCAACGAAAAGTCAAAGCTAAATCCATTCTCAAAGGAGCTGACATAGCATGTGAAAATGGCTCAACCTGTTCCACATCAAGAAATGATACGGGGCAAACCTCTTCAGTTTGGGCGAGGGTGCTTACTGAGAAGATAAGCTTCTCATGGTCAGCCCGAGCTGTAGCTGCATCTACTCGATAGACCTTCTTGATGTTTCTGACAGCCTCCTCTGTTGACACTCCCTGCATCAGAAAGTAGGCGTGGGCTGTCGCTGTCTCGTTCAGGTATAGCACCGTGTTGGCGTTGATAACCAGCATCCCTCTACCACTTTGCTCCACCCTCAACTGCAGTGCCATCTTCGCGAAATCTTCGATTCCCCTGTAAGTGTAACGGCCCGCTGGAATCTTCGAGCGCTTCAAAGCCTTTCGAATAAAGCTCACATACCTGACCTCCTATCCCGCCCCTCCACCTGCACAGGCGCAGGCACAAGAAACACAGGCACAGGCACAGGCACAAGCTGCACACGCGCATACGCAGCTGGCCCCGTGGTGTGCGGGTTTGTGTGAGGCCTTCGGCTGTGGAACTGCGGGAACTATTGCGTTCGCGAATTTTTCGAGGTTGGCTACGATGTTGTTGGATGTGTTTTCTACTGCTGTGGCGATGTTGTTGGCGAATTCTGCTCCTGGAATCTGTGGTGGTGGGCCACTCTGCGTGGGGGCATCTACATTTGGCTCATAGGTGGGTTTGGGATCGTATTGTCGATAGCCGTACCAATACCAAAACCAAAGAGGCGTGGGTTCGAAAACGCGGTCCTTGAACGCGGTTTCCGTTCTTGCGCGGCGATTCGGATCAAGAAGTAGCCACAGTAGTTGTTCATCATATGCTTGGGACGCTAGTTCAGGTGTGCCTGCCTGCGTTACTTGTTCCCAAGCTTTTTCCACTATTTTCGTGTAATAGCTGATGGTGTCGCGGCGACAGTAGCCGCGAAGCTTGTCCTCGACTGAGCGGCGTAAATAGAGGATTGTCTCAGCCAACAGTTGTTCATCCAAGGTGCCATCCTTTCTCACTGCATTCAGGAAGTCTATCTCGTAGTATCGAAGGGATGGTCCCTCCACCTCGCTTGGTCTCTTGCTGCTGAATGGCTCCATTACCCTGAGTGTAACTGACGGCTTGGTGGCAGTGACCCAGACAGCTCTCTTCTGCAGTAGACTGTACAGGATTTCAGTGACTATTATGTTTGGAGCCTTGTCCAGAAGATAGGAGGCTTCGACAGCTGTGAGCCCTCTTCTTATTCCCAGTGTTTCCATGCTCATTACAGGCTTAAGATAAGCTTTCTTACTCAGGAAGACTCCAATGAGTGCGATTATCAGTGAGAGGACCACAAAGAATGCGATCCATGGACCATACGTCTCAAGCCAGCCGGGTTGAACTTCATAATGCTCAATAAACTGTTCTGGGAACGAAACCCCGAATGTATGCTCCTGGTTTGGTGCGATGTTGAAGTACTCCCAAAAGACAGCGAAAGGTCCATCGTTGTAATCTGAGCTGTTCCAAGGCACACCCGTTAGAGTCTTAAGATTGCTCTGATTGACTCCTACTGGCGTGACAATTCTAACGCGAAGATTGTCTATTCCCACTGGGTACCAGCTCGGTGTGAACCGCATTCCCACGTTGCCAGGGTTCGTCTTGTCCTCGAACATCATGTGGCCGACGTTGGTTGTAAGGTTGAATCGAACACTCTCGCCACCGTTGAGATCTACTACATCAACTCTTACCTTGTAGTCGCCTTGAGTACTCGTGTCCGTGACGGTCAATTCGTTGTTATTTTCATCAAAGGCTTCTCCGACGGTGAAATCACCGTTGGGCTGGCCGACCTCAACCCAGTGCAGTTCACCCGAATCGCAGACAATTCTGATGTCGTAGAGAAGGTCAATCGTACCGTCCTTGTTTATCCAAACTCTGACCCATTCATGCTCCAAGTGATACACGAGGCTTTGAGCTCCCGTGGCACATATTCCAGCTGACAAAGCGAGAAGCAACAGGCAAAGGACAAAAAGCCGAGGCTTCACCATTTGGGTTCCTCAGCCACCTCAACCGTTTTTCCGCAGTAACCACAAGTCGCATACGGAACACCATCCACGATTCTTATCTTATCTGGCTGAATGGAGGCCCCACAATTGGGACACGTAATCGGGACCGCCTTCATCTCTCCAGACAACTCGACCTGTTGAACTATCTGCGGAGGCTTCTTGGTCATAATGTATACTGCAATTATC
>CAYGBS010000052.1:284-7667 GCA_964348215.1 uncultured Candidatus Bathyarchaeia archaeon | reverse complement strand
AAGAGCAAAAACAGTTGCAAAGAAGAAGAGAACGATCGCAGCAATTGCGCCTAAAATGACTCTGTAGTCCATACTTGAAAGCACATAGTTCCCATAATTCAAGTTTTCGCATTGCGCAAGCGCTACAGTAAGAGAAAGATGGAGACAAAGCTACCACATTCGCGCGCGTCACCCGTCTGCCAAAGTAAGACACCTTTTATTGTGCTCCACTAAACAGAAAGGAGGGGCTTTTGCGCATAATTTTTTTTCTGGTAGCTAATTCGCATGACTGGACAGAATGGAAAGGGCGACAAATGAAGGGCTACCAAATCGAATACACGTGTGCATTTCAACCAGTAGCCGTTTGGGGTTTTCTAAGGTAATACACTGCCAAGACACTGGTTGCTGCCAAGACTAAAGATAGCCCTATTCCGAGGTCGAGTGACACAGAGTACGAGAGGAGCCTTCCAATAATGGCTCCTACGTGTCCGATGAGTGTAATTGTGCCCGCGAGTAGTCCCAGTTTACTGCCCACATTGTGATGGATTGTAAGGGTCAGGGCAGCTGCTATGAGGATGAGTGTCAGGATGAAGGAGGAGAGGTATATTAGTTCGATGAGAACGAAGTGCCCACCTCCTGGAAGAACAGGATGGTATCTTTGCAGTGCGTAGCTGTGCATCCCTAGAGCGATGGTAGCCTGGGTGGTGAAGGCTTGGAATGCAAAGGTGATTGAGGCAAGGTTTTCTGTTTTTTCTTTATTTCCAGCGTTTCTAGGAAAGTCTGCTATTAAGAACATCCCCGTTATGAAACTGAAGATGTAAACAGCGTAGTGGACAAATGAGTAGATATAGTATCTTAGGGGGGAATCGTAGGCACCGAGACGGATTAATATGGTGTTGTAGAAGAATGTGGGGTACGTGAAGAAAATGGCCAAGAGAAGGAAGATTGCGACTAAGCCTTTTGCGTAAGAAATCCTTTGCAAAAAGGAATTCCTCATTATTCACTCAGGTTTCACTGTATATTAATGCTCTATGCATCTACATTCAATTGATTTCTTGTCCTTCAAGAATGTACTGCAACTGAGAAATTGCGTGCAGATTGGTTTCCAGAATCTGCCGGTGACAAACACAAAAGGGAAAATGGAATTGTTGGATTTCTATTTAAAGGAGCTCTATTGCTTCTTTCCGCGGAACTGCTACCATCGTTTCTAAGTCAATTACGTCATGCCAAGGAATGAGTATTTTCATGACATCTTTTTCAGATGGGGCTTCAATAATTGAGATTCCGTTATAGCGTCCTAGAGTCCAGTACGTACGCCACTTGATGCCTTGCTTCTCTAGCTTCTCTAAAGCTTTGGTGAATTGATCAACTTTTTCCTTTTTCGGCGCGGTCCTCCATTTGACGAGAGTTATAAAAATCACATAATCACCTCCCGATTCTTTGACGCTTCTATAATTAGCAGATGTCGAGATTATGTCTTTCCCGAAGATGTTCGGGTAATGCAATCGTACGGATAATTTCGATTTCATGTAAATCCAAGAAACGCAGGAGTTTGCCGGGGAGAATAGGGAGATACCACCCGAGCGGGGCAGGTTCAACTCCAATCCCAACCTTGGAAATACATCCATACCTGAACTTCAAGAAGAAATCGGACCTTTTATCATACCGTTTTCTAGTATTAACCAGAACCTAGGTGCTTTGAGTTGGTTTTCTTTGTTCCTAGCTTGTGTGTGCGCTCGCGTAGTTAAATGGTTGGAAGGAAAAACTTAGCTGTTTCAAGCTAGTTAACAGTTTGTAGCAATCAACGGAGTTGAGAGAAATGTTTGAACTCTTAGAAAAGTGTGTGGAAACCAAGGCTGCGCAAGAGGCAGATTTAATGCAGTTGCGGGGGCAGACTCGAACAATGAAGACCTGCACTGTAAGAAACGGCGTTATCGAAGAATTCTCCGACATCTCCCTAGACGGCTTTGGAGTGCGAGCGTTTGTGGACAACAAATCTTGGGGGTTTAGTTCAACAAACACGCTCGACTTGGAAAGTGCAAAACGAACTTTAGAGAATTCCATAAAATTAGCCAAAGCTTCATCCCATCTAAAGACCCGAGAATTGAAACTAGAGCCAGTTAAGCAACACATCGCAGATGTGTCAACGCCCGTCAAAAAGCCAATTCACGATTTTTCTCCAGAAGAAATCGTGGAGATCCCCTTAGAAGCTTACAAAGGTGCAAGAAAGGTGGGAACCCAAATTGCAGATGTGAAGGCGACGTACATTAACATAGAAGACGAAAAATACTTCTTAAGCTCGGAGGGAACACGAATCCACCAAAAAGCCACGCGAGTACTACTATTTGTGAATGTCATGGCAAAAAGAAACGGACTGCTTTGCCCCACGTCAGAAAACCTTGGACATACGGGTGGACTAGAAATCTTTGACGAGACTTCACCATACTCTCTAGGAAGAAGCGTCGCAGAGAATGCAGCGAAACTGCTGAAGGCAAAGGCGCCGCCTTCTGGAAAGTTTCATGTGATAGTACATCCGACCCTTTGTGCAACTCTGCTTCATGAGGCCATTGGACACCCATTAGAGGCAGATTTAGCGATGGCGGGTGGAGGCTTCAGCGACCACATCGGCGAACTTGTCTCCTCCAAGCTTATTACTATCTATGATGACGGTCAGGTTAAGGGCGGTTTGGGCTATTTTCCCTATGATGATGAAGGAGTTGAATGCAAACGCACCGTGCTTATTGAAAATGGGGTGTTACGGTCTTTTATGCATGACAGGTCAAGTGCGGCGCTCTCGAATGTTTCTCCAACTGGTAATTCTCATGCATGGGACTATAGCGTTGAACCGCTAATCAGACAAACCAACATCGGTATTGAAGCAGGAGACTATTCTTTAGAAGAGATGATAGAAGACGTTAAAGAAGGCCTATTTCTCGAAGGAACTTTCGGCGGTCAAGCCGATGTCAACGCTGACTTCACCTTTGGTTTTCAAAAGGCTAAATGGGTACGAAAAGGAAGACTAGCCGAAGAGTTACGGGGCGCGAATGTTGCAGGCAACGCCATCGAAGTCTTCAAAACCATCGACGCCGTGGGCAAAGAGGCAGTGCTTCGTCCAGGTGCTTGTGGAAAATCCCAGTTTGCGGTTCAGGGGCGAGTAGTCCCTGCGATTCGCTGCGAGATTCCAGTGGGAGGAACAGGTGGCTAGAAAAAGTGAGGTTGAGTGGAGACTGGGGCTTACTCGGCGACGCAGTTCACAAAGCGATTAAGGCACTCGAAAAGAAGGACATAGCACATGCAGAAGCGTTCTATACAAGCACCCAGACAACCGAAGTCACCATCAGAAATTCCGAAATTCTAACCCAAAACAAAGCAAGCGACTCAGGTGTAGGGTTTCGAGTCGTTATCACTGGCAATAAGGTAGGGTTTGCATGCACCAACACGCTAAGCGAGAAATCAATCTTAGAGACTGGAGAAAAGGCGTTAGCTGTTGCCAGAGTGAGCTCGGAAGTCCGCAACTTTGCTCTTCCAGAGGCAGGTCGACCGCCAAAGGTGAAGGGATTGTTTGACTCTCGAGTTGCTGAAATCACTGTGGACGAGGTGATCGACATCGCAGAACGAGCTGTGAATGCTGCCGAAAACTTCGATAAAAGGGTCATAGCGAAGGATGGACGGGTCTCTTTTCAATCTGGTTGGCGAGGTATAATAAACACGCTCGGTGTCGATATTGAAGAGCGGGAAACCAAAGCCCTAATATACCTTGGAGGAGCTGGCAAACAAAACGGCGAAGTGACAGGTAGCTGTTACGATTTTATGTTCACTCGCAAAGCAGACCTGAATCCAGAGAGCGTCGGAGAAAGCATCGGTAAAATGATAGTCGAAATGTTCAAGCCGAGGTCTTTAAAGAGCTTTCAAGGAACGGTGATTTTTGGTCCTGAGGCGGTTTCATATCAACTTGCTGAAGTGCTAGTTGATGCTTTAAGAGGAGAAACAGTAATGGCTGGACGATCGGCTTGGACCGAAAAGCTTGGACAAATTGTTACTTCTGAGAATTTAACGATATCAGATGACGCCACACTTGGAAATGGGTTTTCGTCCAGAAGCTTCGATGATGAAGGCTGTCCCTCTCAAACCACCACTCTACTTCAAGAAGGCAAACTTGAAAGCTTTCTTCACAACGCTACCTCTGCAAAAGCCCTAGACACAGAAAACACTGGCAATGCTTCACGTTATGCCGGCGGGTTTGACATGATTCACATGATAGTCGGCAGTGGATACCGAACGAAACCTGAAATTTATCCTTCGAATCTGACAATTAAACTTGGAAACAAGGAGAAAGAGGAACTTATCTCAGAAACAAAGAAGGGGGTCCTGATTGAATCAATGGCAGGCTTCCCTCAAGCAGGCTCAGGACTAATCAGTGCTCAGCTTTCACGAGCATTCTTCATTCAGGACGGAGAGGTGCAATATCCGATAAAAGGTGGAATGGTTTCTGGCGTTGCCTTCGACTGGTTCAAACAAGTCTCCGGAATAGGTAAAGACTCGAAGCAGTTTCAAGACGCAGTTGTCCCGTCACTTCGCGTGGAAGACGTGAAAGTGGTGGGCACTTGACAATCAAGGCGCGAACCGATTTGGGCTCCAAAATGGCTCTATACAAAAGTCTCGGGCTTTGCCTTCGCCATGGCGCGCACCGGGTGAGGAAGATTTTGTTGAGCCTGAAGCTTCCCTTGGTAATGGTTTTAGTTCTGAGTGCGGGCGTTCTTTGCGTTAGGGCTTCTTGGGTGAATGTTGAGGACACGGTTACTGGAGCTTATGGTGAGGCTGTTGTAGGCACTGGAGACGCTGTGTATCTTGCGAGAGGTGGAAGCTTCTACCGATATGTGCCCGCAACGGGCATTCTTGAGCAGCTGGCAGGCCCCCCTCAACCCGATGGTGATGCCTTTAAAACTGGAACAGCTTTGGCCTGGGATTTTGATGATCATATTTACGCCCTGTACGGCGCGGCTACTCCTGACAGTCGCAGATGGTTCTACCGCTACGACATCTCCGGCAACTATTGGGAAGCCTTAGAGAATACCCCTGCTGACCAAGGCGAAGGTGATGCCATTACATGGGTTGAAAGCAGCAGCTGCATCTATGCTACTATAGGAGGTGAACAACGCCCCACGTACCTCATGCGTTACTACCCTTCAAACAATAGCTGGAGTGACAAACCGGAGGACCCACCTGGGGGCATGGGTGACGGGGCATCTATGGTGTGGACAGGCGGAGATTTCTTATACGCTCTCCGTGGAGAGTTCGAAGAAAGTTCAGCACTTTACGATTTCTGGCGTTACAGCATTTCTAGTGACAATTGGACTACATTGACAGGCATCCCGGCAACCCCTCATAGCGGCGGCAGCGGAGGTGTCGGAGACGGAGGGTCACTCCTCTATGTTGGTTTCTGGATACCAGATCAGACAGACTACATCTACGGCCTCAGCGGAAACCAAGCCTATCCGGAAGGCAGTGGCATAATTCCAGACAACCGCACATACCGCTACACGATATCACAGGACGTTTGGAGCCGTTTTGAGGACCTTCCCTTCGGGACAGGAAACTATGTTGGTTGCCGACTTGCATACGCCAATGGAAGCGTTTATGCTTGGCAAGGAGCCCCCAGCACATGGACTAATGGGGGAGACGATCTTGCCTATTACATAATTCCAGAGTTCCCATCATTGTGGATTCTATCCGTGTTCATGGCAGCAACGACATTGATGATGACGGTTTACAGAAAGAGGATGCCAAGCTGAACCGCGCGCATACATTTACTAATGTTGCGGAAACTTGTATTCTTCATATCTGTTTTGGCATGGGTTTCCATATAGAACTTTGATTGTCCTCTTATGCGGGTAGAACATCATTGAGCGCAGGGTGCTCGCATACAATTCGTCGTGACGGCAGATGGTTAGCATTGAAGGTTCATCATCCTTGCCGTGATCTTGCAGGATTGAAGTCAACCTTTTCTCATCTATGTTGACCTTTCCTTCCAATAATTCTTCTGCCCGCTTAAGCCTTCTTTCGCTAGATTCATGAATTCTTAGGCCGACCAACCGTTTTGGAGCCTTCCCGGAATAAACTGCGTCATGCGGGATCTCGTAGTACTGCATCTCCTCGGTAAGGAAATGATTTGTGTTTATGATCTGGCCTTTAACTGGTTCGCGTACCGCACTGTGAACGGACGTGATTTCAACAGTCTTTACGTCACCATCTGCATCTGCTATCATTAACAGAGCGTCATGTCCTCCTTGTCTTGCTTGCGTGATGAATCTAGTCGCTTCGTCAGTGTTTTTGCATGTTTCAAGCATTTCTTGTAGAGCCATGGAAAGAGGGGCGTAGCATCTCGGCTCGTCAGTTGAGAATGCTAGATTGTATGTAACTGTTAGGCCATGTTCATTCATGCCATCTATCATGCCCGGGAGAGACGCCATGGTGCAGCCGATAGTTCTGTAACCTTCTCTCGGTTCTGACACGCACGTAAGGTTATAACGCGCCAACGAATTGAGATAGTCAAAGTTCTTGGCGATAACAGGTTCTCTAGTTGAGGTTTTTTGTGGACAGAATCCCAGACTGGTGCATGCTTGAACAGCAAAGGTCGGCTTGCCAATCAAAAGTTCCATCGACTGCAAAAAGAAAGCTGTATTCATATCAATCTTTGAACCGTCAGCTATACCCTTCAAACGCTGCGCTTGCCTTGGATAGAGCTTGAAGATATCTTGTTTCAGCATCTTAGCAGCTTTGCGCTTAGCCAACGCTAGAAACAGAGAGGTTGGCAACAATCTAGGTTTCATGAGCTTGATGACTTCGAGATCTGGAAAACTCTCCAAACCTTCATGAATCAACTTGCGAACGGCTCGCCCCTGCTGAAGACCCAGCTCATAGTGACTACCTGAAAAAGAATGCAGCAGTAGATCCGACATATCTCGTTCTCCCTCAAAATACACTAAATGATCTACAGTGTTAAAACTTGTGTGAAACATTATGAACGCGCGCCTGCCACAGATTTCTGTGAATGTCATTGAACGGTAGGAAGTGTACGTTAATCTTGAAAGAAGGGAAGAGTGGGCAATACCTCTACTGAAGGTTGGGTTCAAATCTCTCCCGGCCCACCATTCAATACACTTAAAGGTTCTCTTTTCCGAAAAATGGCTTCAATTCTCGGCTGTGTACAGGGGGCGGTAACTGCAGATAAGTCTTATAAGATTTGTACTGTGTAATGTGGTATTCGGGTCTGGTTTGGTGAAGGAGCTTTTCGCCTCGTCTCTGGGTATCTCACCGTTCCACGAAATCTACGCGAAGATGACTTCTTCCGCAGGGGTCGCCGTCATCGGAGATCACGTGGGGGTCCCGCTCCCGGCAGCCTCG
>CAYGBS010000052.1:0-274 GCA_964348215.1 uncultured Candidatus Bathyarchaeia archaeon | reverse complement strand
TCGCCTCGTCTCTGGGTTCGGTTTTAAAGAGGGGTTGGCTTTTCTCGTTCTTGAATGCTGCCTTTTTCGGTTCGATGGTTGTTGCCGCGCTGCTGACGGGCGGGCAGCCCGTGTTGCTCGGAGAGTGGGGTGTGGACCGCGGTCCTGTGGATGCAGGCAGTTGGATCATCATGTTTGTGAGCGTCTTCCTCTTCAACCTCGTTGTAAGCGGCTTCTTGCTGGTCACGGTGTCAGGGCTGCTGTTCTTCGGCCTCTCCTTTGGTTTGCTTGTGGT
>CAYGBS010000051.1:0-12417 GCA_964348215.1 uncultured Candidatus Bathyarchaeia archaeon | reverse complement strand
GTAAGGAAAAAACCTGGATAGCCTCTATATTGGTGTCTCTGTATTGACAGGAGCCATTCTAATCCTTTTTTGACGCTTCTATCTTCTGCGTCATAGCCCAGAAGGGCAAGATTCCAAAGGTTGTTAGCAGTGTGAACGAATAGTTGATTCCAACTTCCATCCGCTGACTGGTCAGCAACCGTTTTCTCATACAACCTCTTCGTTAAGGTTGCATCAGCTTGTGTGTCAATTTTGAATAGTTCTTTTCTAAGGTAAACGCCAATAGGTGATTCTAGATTTGCGACGTAACTTGATGGGTTGGATTTAAGTTCACTCAACACGTTTTTCACGGAATCACCGGTGGGAAATAGCTTTGGCTTGTTATAATATTTTCTAGAGAAAGAGAGCGGTCCTATATCTATCGAGTAGACAGCGAGAAACGCAACACGCACGATTCTTCGGATTGAATTAACTAAGATTGATGCGCGCGCGCATGCAAAAGATAAGAAAGAGAGAAAAATTGGGGAAGTGTTGTCTCCTTATTTTTCTCTTGCCATCACGAAGACTGACTTGATCGCAATTATGACAGCTGCTGGAGCTGCAAAGGCTACGATGTAGTTGAGGATCGCAGTAGCCCAGTAATAGAGCAGTTCGTGAATGTTTCCTAGAGGAGCCCAGACGTTTGCAACAGAGGACACTACCAGAGCAATTGTCGCTATAAGGAATGGAGTGACCTCTTTTGCAGTAATGCTTGTGAGTCCTACAATGATTCCTAAGATTAGCATGATAAGGACGACCCAGCCGTTGGTGTCCGCAACACTGGGATCATTAAAACCCGCTGGATGTTCGGCATACGCCATGTACCCAACTGCCAGCCCTGCGATGATCGCTATGACGACAAACAAGATGTACGCCCATCGCGCTATTTCTTCCATATCCATTTTAACCAACGAAAGCTAGTTATCCTTCTCAACACATTATAAGTCTTACGCATAAAATTCGCATGTAAAACCGCATTTTGGGGCTTTTTTGGACAAAAAGCTCTATTGCTACGTCTATTCCAGCTTGTGCTTTGAAAAAGAGCTCAAGTGTAATTTGCAATTTAACGGAATCTGTCAAGAACTGACATTGGATAGTGCAGCAAAGCTTTTTTCCAAAACTTGTCAAGATAGTTTGAGAAGAAATGCTGAAAGCTAATGTGAAAGTCAAAGAAATCGCTCACGACATTAAGAGTATGAAGATACGTGGCGCCGGAAAAATCGCTAGGTCCGCTGCTGAAGCTCTTCTCATAACTACTCAGCAATCTAAAGCTAAAAGTTCCTCAGCTTTAGTCAAAGAACTTGAAGCCTCTGCAAAGCTTCTTCTAAACACCCGACCAACAGCCGTGTCGTTGCCAAACAGCATACGCTACATCATGTTCAGAGTTAGAGAAGCTCAGAAAAGAAACGTGGGATTGCAAGACTTGCGACGTCTTGTCATTAAGACTGCGACCGATTTCATTCGACACTCCGAAAGAGCGGTAGAATGTATCGGTGAAATAGGAGCTAGGCGAATAGAAGATGGAGATTTAATCATAACCCACTGTAACAGTGCCGCAACTACGGCGGTGCTTAAAGCAGCCTTCGATCAAGGTAAACGTTTCAAGGTGTTTGTTTGCGAAACGAGACCACGTTTTCAGGGCAGAATTACCGCTAAGACGTTAAGTGGCATTGGTGTACCTACTTCGCTAATTGTTGACGGAGCCGTTCGCTCTTTTATGGCTAGGATGGATAAGGCTATTGTAGGAGCAGATGCGGTAGCCGCTAACGGTGCTGTTGTTAATAAGATAGGAACTTCGATGGTTGCTCTAGCAGCGCATGAGTCACGAGTGATGTTTTTTGTGGCTGCAGAAACTTACAAGTTCAGTCCGGAGACTATGCTGGGGCAGCTTGTTAAGATAGAAGAACGTGGCTCTTCAGAAATCATATCCCAGAAAGAATTGAAGAGAATGCCGAAGGTAACTGTGCGAAATCCATCCTTTGACGTAACTCCTCCAGAGTATATCGATCTTATCATTACCGAAAGAGGAATAATCCCCCCTCAAGCAGCCATCATGATAATCCAAGAAGAGTTCGGCTCTATAACGGCTGAAGAGCTGATGGAGTATCAGACGTATCGCTTGGCGGATGAAGATGAGTCCTTGCCTTAGTTCTGTAAAAACACTTAAGGCACTTGTTAGGTATTGTTAAATGAGTTATTCGGGTGGCATGTGATGGCGGGAATAGTTGTTGTAAGAGACGTCATGTCAAAGAATGTGAGGGTGGTTAGACCGGACACGTTGGTGAAAGAGGTTGTTGCTACGATGAACAAGTTTGACATAGGCTCCATTGTCGTTGTGCAGAGCGACCGCCCAGTGGGTATAATTACTGAACGTGACATTCTCAAGAGAATTGTGGAGCCATGTTTAGCGCCAGAAGCTCTGCGGGCGAGAGAAGTCATGACAAGTCCAGTAGTAAGCATTCGCGGCACTGCAAGCATTGATGAAGCAGCGAGAATCATGGCAAAGAAAAGAATCAAGAAACTTCTTGTTATGGACGATGGAAAGCTTGTCGGAGTGCTTACGTTCACAGATATAGTGACGCAAGTTCCCAACATGCTGGGAATACTGGAAGAACTTGTAAGACCTCATCACCGTTCCTACTGAGCACGCTAGCGTTTCCCATTTTTAGGGTTTTTATATGTGAGATACCAGTCTTTCTAAGGGAATAAAAGAAGGGCGACTGTTTGGGCCAAAATAAACTGATTGAAATGTATCGAAAAATGTTGGAAATCAGGCTTTTTGAAGAAAGGGTCTTCGAGTTGTATGGTGAGAATCTTGTGCCGGGTACTATTCATTTGTATGCGGGAGAAGAGGCTGTTGCAGTTGGTGTATGTTCAAACTTGCGGGAAGATGATTATATCGTGAGTACCCATCGAGGTCATGGGCACTGTATAGCCAAAGGCGCTAGGCTGGATAAGACTATGGCGGAGATTTTGGGCAAGAAAACTGGATATTGCAAGGGAAAAGGTGGTTCAATGCACATTGCAGATTTCAACATAGGCATGTTAGGTGCCACTGCAGTGGTAGGCGCTGGAATTCCAATTGCCACAGGTGCAGGACTCTCCATAAAGCTAAAAGGCACCGACCAAGTATCAGCTTGTTTCTTTGGCGATGGCGCTTCAAACCAAGGAACGTTTCACGAAGGTATTAATATGGCAGCAGTTTGGAAACTTCCAGTTTTATTTGTCTGCGAAAACAACCTTTACGCTATGGGAACCCGTCAGACCCAAGCCATGCTAATAAAGGACATCTCAAAAAGAGCAGCCGCTTATGGTATACCTGGCATCTCAGTGGATGGAAATGATGTGTCAGCTGTATATGAAGCTGCACAAGAGGCAGTCAAACGAGCAAGAAAAGGCGATGGTCCCACACTGATCGAATGTAAAACATACAGACATAAAGGGCATTCACGTTTTGACCCTGCATCCTACAGACCAAAGGAGGAAGTTGATGAGTGGCTTGAGAAAGACCCTATTCGTAGATTAAAGAAACGCCTTATTGAAAATGGAACAATGTCTGAGGCACAGACAAGGCAAATGGAAAGGGAAGTAGCTGCTGCCGTGGAAGCTGCCGTCAAATTTGCCATAGATAGCCCGTATCCTACGCCTGAAGAGGCTTTAGAAGACATTTATGCATAATTGAGAGGCAAGAAAGAGTGCGAGAGATGACTTTCAGAGACGCGCTTCGTGAGGCGCTGTTTGAGGAGTTGCGGCGAGACAAAACCGTGTTTCTGTTAGGCGAAGATGTTGGACGCTACTGGCAAGGTGCCTTCAAAGTGACTAAGGGTTTAGCTGAAGAATTCGGTGACGAACGAGTGAGAGACACACCAATCAGCGAATCCGCAATAATAGGCACAGCAGTCGGCGCCGCAATAACTGGCATGCGACCTGTTGCAGAAATTATGTTTGGCGACTTGACAACCCTCGCCATGGACCAGATAGCTAACCAAGCAGCCAAAATCCACTACATGTTTGGCGGACAAGCAAAAGTGCCTCTAGTCATAAGAACTCCCTTCGGCGGGGGCGTCAACATTGCAGCTCATCATTCTCAAAGTCTTGAAGCATGGTTTATGCATGTGCCAGGATTATTTGTTGCAGTTCCTTCAATGCCCTATGATGCTAAAGGGCTATTAAAAACAGCAATAAGAGGCGACAATCCGGTAGTATTCTGTGAGCATAAGCTTCTCTATTCCGTCGAAGGTGGGATCCCCGAAGAAGACTATACGATTCCCTTCGGCGTTGGCGACGTTAAACGAGAAGGCAAAGACGTGACGATAGTCGCCACTATGTTTATGGTTCATAAGGCTTTGGAAGCAGCTAAAACGTTACAGAAGGAAGGTATAAACGTTGAAATAGTTGATCCGCGGACACTAGTTCCCCTAGACCATGAAACTATAATTAATTCACTGAAGAAAACCGGTCGCTTGGTCATCGCAAGCGAGGACTGCAGAACAGCTGGAGTGACAGCAGAAATCGCCGCCCTAGTTGCGGAAAAAGCCATCGACTACCTTGACGCACCGATAAAACGAGTGGCTGAGCCAGACACACCGATCCCGTTCAGCCCGCCGCTGGAAAAACACGTTATACCAAGCAAGGATAGTATAATAAAAGCGGTCAAGGAAATAGCTTGAAGGAGTAAACTTGGTTTTGGCGACAAAAATCCTGATGCCTCGACTCAGTCTAACGATGAAAACTGGCAGCGTGGTTCAGTGGTTCAAGAAGGAAGGGGAAACGGTTGAGAAAGGCGAGCCTGTCGTAGAAGTTCTTTCCGAAAAAGTCACGTACGATGTTGAAGCCCCAGCAACTGGAGTTCTTCGAAAAGTCCTGGCTGAGGAAGGCACAGAGATTCCGGTAGGTTCAACACTTGCATTCATAGTTGGACGAGATGAGAAGTTTTCAGAAGCTGAGATGAAAGCTGAGGCGTTATCTTCAAAGCTTTTCGAGGAAGTTGTAGAGGAAGAAGAAACAGAAGCAATACCTAGAGAACGAGTTTTAGCTTCGCCTGCCGCAAAGAGAACAGCAAGAGAGCACAACATTGATTTGGCGCAAATTCAAGGCACGGGCCCTGAGGGAAGAATCGTAGAAGAGGACGTCAAACTCTTCATAGAAGAAAAAACGATGCTTACCCCTAGAGTGAAAGAAGAAATCCCCCTGACAGGTATTAGAAAAACTACTGCAGAACGTCTTACTTCAAGTTTTCAAACTGCTCCCCACAGCTTCATAGTTATTGATGTTGACATGACAAATGCCGCAAAACTACGGAACAAAGCACAAGTCTCTTACACAGCCACACTGGCTTACGCAGTTGCAAGGGCATTACGTGAACATCCAGCAGTCAACTCCACCTTAGTTGACGGGAAGATCCACGTTTTTGAAGACATTAACATAGGTGTAGCGGTTTCCACCGAAAGAGGACTAGTTGTTCCTGTTGTACAAAACGCCGACAAGAAACAGCTTGCAGAAATCTCTTCTGAGTTAAGAGATCTGATTGAAAGAGCGAGAAGTGCTATGTTGCTGAAGGAGCAATTAACCGGTGGGACTTTTACGTTGACGAACCTTGGAATGTACGGCGTGGACATGTTCCTACCAATAATCAATCCTCCTGAAGCTGCTATACTTGCCGCTGGCCGTATAGTGGAGAAACCAGTTGTGGCAGATTCACATGAGAGAAAAATCGTAGTCAAGCCCGTGATGAAGCTTACGCTTGCCTACGATCACCGAGTGATAGACGGTGCGCCCGCATCGGAATTCTTGAGGAGGACAAAAGAAATAATTGAAACGCTAGGTTGAGGTAAAAACAACCGAACAGGGCTCAGAAAAAAACAAGGGATACAGTCATCCCATCTACCGTCTAGATTGCTGTAACAGATTCCTTTTGTGGCCTTTTCCTGGCCCGCTCAACCAGCGTGTAAATTAGCCACACGATGACACCGTAGATGACCCCGTTGAAGACAGCTGCAATGAGCAGCGTTGCCGGGAGACCTAATACTTCATAATCTGTTTCCACTCCAACTACTGCATCGTATATTGCACTCCCGGGAGGGAGTTCTGAGTACCCAAGAGTTAAGGCTAGGAATATCAGAAAGGCTACGACAAAGATAATTGCACCTCTCAAAGTGTCACACTCACAAAGCTGTCGGACAACATGGTATGAAAGTCTGTCCTTATAACACTTATTCATGACGAAGCGTATACATGCTTTCGATTCTTGGAAAAATCTTATTTGTCCGAAGCCTTTTTCTCAGACACCAGTGACAGCCTGTGAAAGCCGCCGTCTACTATAGTCCCGACAACATCTTAATCGAAGACATACCAACACCAAAAATCGGGACGCAAGAAATCCTCGTGAAGATGAAAGCTTGCGGCATATGCGGCTCCGATCTCATGGAGTGGTACCTGAAAACGCGCACACCTCTCGTTCTCGGACATGAACCATCAGGTATAGTCGCCAAAGTTGGCAGCAAGGTGAAGGAGTTTGAGTTAGGCGACAGAGTTTTTGCTCATCATCATGTTGCTTGTTTAACCTGCCAGTACTGTAGACGTGGAGCCTACACTTTATGCGAACAGTTCTCCAAAACCCACCTGGAACCAGGTGGCCTCGCGGAATACTTCAAAGTCCCGGCACCAAACCTTCAAATAGATACATTGAAAATCCCCCATGAACTTCCCTTCGAAGAATCAACTCTTATTGAACCAATTGGATGCTGCGTGCGCGCTCTGAACAAATGCAATATCCAAGCATCAGACTCAGCTGTCGTCGTAGGAGCTGGACCTTCAGGCATTATTCACACGATGCTCCTACGGATTTTCGGTGCAAGTCAAGTTATAGTCACAGATTTCGTCGATTACAGGTTGCGGGCAGCTGAACATCTAGGTGCAGATTTGACGGTTAATCCAGAAACAGAAAGCCTAATCGAAGTTGTTAAGAAAGCAACAGATGGACAAGGAGCAGACTTGGTCGTCGTTACAGCACCCAATGTCAACGGATATCTTGCCGGTCTAGAGCTGTGTCGCAGAGGAGGAACTCTATGTGTCTTCGCACCCACGCAGCCAGAAGACTTTGTAAGGATGAGCTTGAACAAGCTGTTCTTTTCTGGAATAAGGCTGGTACCATCATATTCGACATCACATATAGAAACCAGAACTGCTCTAAGACTTATTCAAAGCAAGAGAATTGACGTGAAGAAGCTGATAACGCATAGGTTTCCGCTTGATAAAACCGCAGAGGCATTTCAAAAGGCGGCGATGAGCAAAGAGTGCATAAAAGTAGTGGTCTTGAATGAGCAGTGAAAAGATGAGAGCTGCGATGCTATACGGCGTGAAGGACCTTCGCATCGTAGAGGTTGAAAAACCTCAGATAGGAGCAGGAGAAATCTTAGTTAAGATAAAGGCGGCAACAACGTGCGGTACAGATTTGAAGATTTTCCAGAGAGGATACGTAGAAAGAGTAATCAAACTGCCAACTGTTTTTGGACATGAATGGGAAGGTGACATTGTTGATGTCGGCGAAGGCTTAAACTGGCCTGAAAAGGATATGCGAGTTCGAGCGGGAAACAGCGCTCCATGCCTCCAGTGCAAGATGTGTCAAAAAGGGAAGTACAACTTATGCGAGGGCATGCTCTGGCTGTGGGGCGCCTATGCCGAATACATCCGAGTCCCAGCCCGCACGGTCTTGGTCAACATGCAAGAAATTCCATCTCATGTCACTTATGAGGAAGCTGCAATAGCGGAGCCTCTCGCTTGCGTTCTCCATGGAGCCGAAGAAGCGAGAATAAAGCTCGGTGACACAGCTGCAATAATCGGAGCGGGACCCATTGGTCTTCTCCACCTATTGGTTGCCAAAAAACTTGGAGCAGAGAGGGTGATCATAACCGATTTAGTCAATGAAAGGCTTGACTTAGCCGCAAAGCTTGGGGCAGACGAAACAATAAACGCAGAAACCGAAGATGCTGTAAAGAGAGTTATACAATCAACAGAAGGCCGTGGCGCTGACGTCGTAATTGAAGCCATAGGCCTACCCGCTACATGGGAACAAGCACTGAAAATGGTGAGTAAAGGCGGCACGGTTCTTGAATTCGGCGGTTGTCCGCCTGGAACCGAAATTAGGTTATCTACCGAGCTTCTGCACTATGACGAAGTAACTATAATAGGCGCGTTTCATGCAACTCCCACCCATTTCAAGAAAGCATTAAATCTTATAGCTTCTGGGACATTAAATGTAAAGCCTCTTATTTCGAGACGCATGTCACTTGACAGAATCCGTGATGCATTTGAAGCTCTCGCGAGCTCAAAATCTGACGTAAAAATCGCAATAATCCCGTAGGAACTTTAGATCAACAGCAAACATCTGTTAGTCCCATACGCAAAGAGTTTAAATGCTAAGTTTTGCGTATGCTCTTGTTATTGCGAGGCCGCAAAAACATGGCAAAGTACATTTTCATTACAGGCGGCGTGCTTTCTTCTGTAGGCAAAGGCATAACTACGTCCTCCGTTGGGAAAATGCTTCAAACAAGAAGCCTAAAGGTCACGGCCATCAAAATTGACCCTTACGTCAACGTCGACGCAGGCACCATGAATCCATACATGCATGGAGAAGTCTACGTCACAGATGATGGAGGAGAAACTGATCTCGATCTAGGCTGGTATGAGCGATTCCTAGATTTGAACTTGACCCAAGATAACAACGTAACAACTGGCATGGTCTATCAGACAGTGATCGAAAAGGAACGAAAAGGCGACTATCTTGGTCGTTGCGTTCAAATAGTCCCCCACATCACAAATGAAATCAAACGACGAATCCGAAACATCAGCAGAAAATCTGAAGCAGATATTGTACTAGCCGAATGCGGTGGCACAGTTGGCGATATAGAAGGATTACCTTTCCTAGAAGCCATAAGGCAAATGCGCCTCGAAGAAGGATACGAAAACACTCTCTACATCCACGTAGCCTTAGTTCCAATACTTGACGTCACTGGTGAGATGAAAACCAAGCCGTTACAGCATAGCGTAAATGAACTACGCCGTATCGGTATACAACCCGACATTATTGTGGCGCGATCGAGAAGGATGATTGACAGCGAAGCACTCCGGAAAATCGCTCTTTTCGGAACCATACCTGAAAACGCTGTTTTCTGCTCCTATAATGTCCAGTCTGTCTACGAGGTCCCGCTGATTCTAGACAAGCAGGGTATGGCTAATTTCATTCAAGACCGTCTTCACATCTCTGCACAAAAACCGAAGTGGAATAATTGGAAGAAATTTGTCAGAACCGTTTTGAAACCAGCACATGAAATCAGGATCGCATTAGTTGGCAAATACGCTGGCTTGGCAGATAGTTACGTAAGCATGAATGAAGCTTTCAGACATGCAGGATCTGAGTGTGAGACCAAAGTAGCTGTGGACTATGTTGAGGCTGAGACCTTTGAAAAAAACCCGGGAAAGCTTGCTGAACTCGGAAGCTATGATGGCATATTTGTTCCATATGGCTTCGGTCCAAGAGGAGCTGAAGGTAAAATCGCGGCGATCCGCTATGCAAGGGAAAACAACATGCCTTTCCTAGGCATATGCTACGGCTTCCAATTGGCAGTCGTGGAGTTTGCGAGACATGCATGCGCACTTAAAGATGCAAACAGCACTGAAATCGATCCGTCTACGCCGTTTCCGGTGATTGATCTCATGCCAGAACAGTATGAAGTGGAGACAAAAGGAGCCACGATGCGGCTAGGCGCCCACAGGATACTGGTCAAAAAGGAGACATTGGCGTACTCTTTATACCGATCTGAAGAGATCTACGAGCGTCACCGCCACAGATATGAAGTCAACCCCCAACATAGACCCACGTTGGAGAAGCATGGATTAACTTTTCCAGGCAGAAGCGTTGACGGTAAGAGAATGGAAATTTTAGAATTGCCAGAAAGATTCTTCTTTTTTGCATCTCAATACCACGGAGAATATAGAAGCCGTCCTACTAAGCCCGATCCAGAATACTACGGCTTCGTAAAGTCCTGCTTAGATAGAAAACTCGGAAAGGCCAAAGTGGAGCTGTAAAGCACACTATTATGAAGTATGCGGTGAAAAGCGGAACGTTGGGCAAACATAATATGTGGAATATGCTATTTGCCCATGTATCTATGTTGGATGCTATGGTAAATGAACGAAAGACGTAGAATATTGCTGAGAACCATTCCTCTCCTTGCAGTTGGCATCTTGGTTTTCATTCTTTACCTAGCACTCTTTGTCGATTTTTCAGAAATGATGAGAGTAATCCAAGGTGCAAATATGGTGATTTATTCCTTGGCAGCGCTAACACTCATCCTAGAAACTTTCCTCTTCACCTTAACTTGGCAATATCTCTTACTTCCTTTGTCAGTAAAACTACCTTTGAAGAAGCTTTTTGCATATGTGTGGATTGGCATATTTACAGATCTGCTAATTCCCGCAGAGTCTGTCAGCGGAGAGATAGCTAAGGCCTATCTAATGTCAAAAGAATCAGATGTCAACACTGGAAAAATCGTAGCATCGCTTGTGAGCCAACGGATGTTAGGCACATTTGCAACAATTGCTACTCTCTTTTTAGGTTTTCTAGGGCTGCTGACCCTGGATTATTCTATGCCGAGCTTCGTGCTTCAAATTCTAGTGGCTATGACAATTCTCAGCGCCGTTGCTTTCTTATTCTTGGTGATAGTTTGCGTAAAAGAAGAATGGACTGAGCGGCTAGTTAATTCTATAATGCGATTTGTAGAACGTGTCTCAAAAGGGCGTTTTAGACTTGAACATTTTCAAGCAAGGATAGTAGATGGCTTGAGAGCTTTTTACCAGTCGCTAAGAACTTTTGGTTCAAAACCAAGCAAACTCGTGCCACCTATATTCTTCTATGTTCTAACCTGGCTGTTCAACATCACCGTTGTCTTTCTAGTTTTTGTTTCAATAGGCTACTCAGAGCCGAATATGACCACTTTCTTGTTGAAAGTGACTGTAGTTTACACCGTCTTAGGTGCGGTGAAGTCAGTTCCTCTAGGCGTTCCAGGAGAGGTAGGGCTACCGGACATTATCATGACAACATTGTTCATTCTATTCGGCATACCGCCGAATATTAGTGCTGCGGCCACAATTCTAACAAGAATCTTAACTGTATGGTTGAGGTTCTTCATCGGGTTCGTTGCTGTTCAATGGTTCGGAGTCAAAAGCCTGATGGAAAGTGGGGTTTTTGGCAAGAAGAAGGACGAGATATGAGCTATACGCAGATTTGCTAAGATTGTTCCAAGATGAGGCTCTTACAGATCAGCAGAGCCTCCTATGAAGCAACTGCCAGTTGACAGAGCTAAAAAGTCTCTGACCTTTCAGGCTTTAAGAGGATCTATCAAGGAGTAATTGAGGATTCGAAAATATAAAACGTGGCCTGTAGTATTTAGGAACGTTCAAGCAGACGCCCAAACTTCTTGCAGTTCTTGATGAAAAATCTAGTGTAAGTGCAGAGCTTCCAAAAGTAATAAAAACTAATGGGATAATAGTGAAGACGCGAAGGTGCATAAACTTGTATGGAAAAAGAGCTTTACTAATAGGCTGTGTTTTCGCGTTTCTAGTTCTGCTAGTATCTACCTCGATGGAGGCCTCTGCTCAGCCATACAGCGTCGGTGTGGAAGCAGGTGATTGGGCTGGATATGGTGATGTTTCCTTTGAATGGTATTCAGACGTTTCAGGCGAGGAGCCTCCTCCTGAATTGAATATGTCGTGGATAGACGCGGAGGTTCTGGACGTCAACAATGGTAATGTTACAGTTCGGACAATTGTCATTTACAGGAATGGAACTGAAGAGACAAGTGTAGACTGGGTAGACATCGCGACAGGTGAAGGAAACGCTAGCTTCTGGGTTATTCCCGCAGACCTAGAGGCAGGAGACGAAATTCCAGGGAATTTCACGTGGTACACTGAAGAGCCATTGAAGCTATTCATAAACGGCACAGTCACGAGGAGATATGCAGGCGCGAGCAGAGACGTAAACTTTGTGAACGTCACGTACCCCATAGCCTTTGACCCCTTCGTTTCAGGCTCATTGAACATGAGTCTCTACTGGGACAAGAAGACAGGGGTCATATGTGAAGAAACCGTGTCCTATGAAATATCGTCCACATTTCCCCCATATTACATGAACATGTCGCTATCATTCAGAATGACAGCAACCAACATGTGGCAAGCCGTCTTCACAGTCCATGATGGATATTTGTTCAATGTCACCATGACGAGCAATTCCACGATATCAGACTTCGATTTCAACGAAACGTCAATGCAAATAAGCTTCAACGTAACAGGACCGACAGGCAAAGCAGGTTATTGTAATGTAACAATTCCCAAAGACCTTTT
>CAYGBS010000050.1:0-12476 GCA_964348215.1 uncultured Candidatus Bathyarchaeia archaeon | reverse complement strand
CATTCAGCGAATGTTCACTTGGTCTTAGCTGACGCCGACCAAACTCCTCTCAGGTCCAGTTACTTTGATATAGTGTTCGCGATAACATTACTGCAAAACATGCCAGATCCATATCGGACGCTTCAAGAAATGAAGCATGTTACAAAGATCAATGCCATGATAATCGTTACAGGATTAAAGAAACATTTTACTGAACACCGTTTCACTAGGCTTTTGAAAAGCATGAATTTGAGGGTTAGATTGCTAAGAAGGGATGATGTTCTAAAATGTCATGTTGCAGCATGTCAGAAGTAATTCAGTTGCAGTGCCATCGCCCCCTGCACTCAATGGGCCATCAGCCTTTGAGCTTTTTGGAATTGTGAAACAGATCAGAAAGGAACAACGTGAAATAGGTCGACTACTGCAAACCGTGGCAGACAAGCGTGATCGCATTCTACATTAGGAAGACTCTCATGCGACGTAGTTTATCTTTTGACGCATCTCGGCAAAGAAGCTAGTTAGATCCACGTTTCCCCCACTGATTACCAACCCTGCTTTCTTGAGCTTGAATTCTACCTGTTTGGATAACATTCCAGCCAGTGAAACTGCTCCAGAAGGTTCTACCACCAGCTTCATTCTTTCCCACAGGAACCGCATTGCGTCCACGATTTCCTCTTCTGAGACAGTTATTATCTGATCTACCTTCTCTCTTATTATCCGAAAAGTATTGCTCCCGAGAGAGGTACGTAAACCGTCAGCTATCGTATTCGAGGTCTTAACCTGAATAATTCTCCCAGCCTTGAAGGATTGATAAGCATCATCTGCACTTTTAGGTTCAACACCGATGACCTTGATTGATGGAAGCAAGCCTTTAGTTGCGATTGCTGTTCCACTCAGCAACCCACCGCCACCTACAGGACAGAATACGTAATCGAGCTTACCCACCTCTTTAACCAATTCGTATGCAACTGTCCCTGCTCCAGCTATAACCTTCAAATCGTTAGATGGATGAATAAATGTGTAGCCATGCTTTTCGACAAGGGGTACTACAGCTTTTTCTCTGTCCATAGGCTGAGAACCACACGTGACTATTTCAGCCCCATAATCTCTTGTTGCGGAGACTTTAACTTGAGACGCATTTTCCGGCATAACAACCACTGCCTTGACTCCTAGAAGCTTTGCAGCCAAAGCAAGCGCCTGTGCGTGGTTTCCAGAGGAGTGAGTAATCACTCCATTCTCTTTCTGTTCTGGAGATAATTGTAATAGGGCGTTGAAGGCTCCTCTAAACTTGAAAGTCCCAGTTTTCTGAAAGTTCTCACATTTTAAGAAACATTTGCCATCAGTCATCATATCAAGAGTTGACGAAGTCATTATGGAAGTCAGGTTAACTGTTTCCTTTATTCGATCATACGCCTCTTCTACTTCAACAAACATTTAGATCGAGAGAAAATCATCATGGCAACTAAATAACTTAACGTCTTTCTATAATCACCTCGCAATATGAAACAGAACCTGTCAATTTCAGAGTCCATAAAAGAACACTTACTGGACTCATTTCATTAAATGTCTTGGCAACTTCAGAAAGAGAGGCACAACCAAGATAAAATCATCATCTCTCAGTATATGTGCCGAGACGTAACCGCTTGAGGAGATCTCATTAGAGATACGAAGCTTCGAAAAGGGAGTTCTGAAAAGATTTAATGCTTCCTTGCGCTTATTTAAAACAATGGCTGCTCATGGGGTGAACTTGTGCACCTCAGCCGTCTCATAAACCTTGCAGACTATACGTTTACTCGATGCGGGGGCAAGTAAATCATTGGATAATTCAGTGTCACCAAGAATTCTGATTACTACATCACGTAATCCAACTCAGAGAATAAGAACTTTCTGCAACGATCTAACTCGCGCTATTCCAGGCTCCTTGAAAATCAGCCGCGGCAAGTCAAGCTTAACCAATTTAGCTGAAAAAGCTCTAGAACACGAAACAAAGAGGGTCACAGTTGTCGAACGTTGGAAAAGTAACTTAGGAAAAATCCGATTATTCATACTTGGTGATGCTGGATTAGTTCAATTTTACCCTGTGATATACATGAGAAACGTAAAATTGCGAACAAGCTTCGGAGATGTGCAGACAGAAACAGGCAAAGAGTTGACCATCCAAACAGACACTGAGATTTCCTTCCAAACGCGAAAACTCGCCCATGCTCTCTCCGATTTTCTGGACATCTCAAAGCTTTCCACGAGTGAAATGTTCACTCCAAGTACACAAAGGATGATGCACATTTCACACAATACTGCCCACCGCATTCAGATCAAATTCTTGCAGGGACCACAGGAAACCGAAATCGGTCCGCGAATAACAATCTCTCACCTTGTTTGGAAGTGACTGAAATGAAAAGAAGCGCTGTGATCCGTCTTGAGCTACCTTCGAAAAAACAGTTGGAAATTCTCTTGGACGCTCTCTTGCCAGAGACAAGAAAACCAGCAACGTCAAGGTCCAAGGTCAATATTGAAAGCCAAGATAGGCAACTGACTATTCGCATCGAAGCTAAGGATACATCAGCTCTAAGAGCAACAGTGAATTCATATCTCCGATGGGCAGCTCTCGTGAAAAACATCCATGAAGCTGCCCAGAGTCTTGAGAAGACAAGCCATGTGTGAAAACACTTAATTAACACGAGGCTATATTGCTGAGAAAAGTGTTACATTAGCATTTTGAGGATATATGAATGAGCGACATGTCAGAGCTTCCTCCTCATGTTCAAGAACGATTACTTAGGCTGCAGCAGCTCCAACGCAACCTCCAAACAGTCTTAGCTCAGAAGCAACAAGTGGAACTGGAATTGACTGAGACAGAACAAGCCCTCGGAGAATTGAAGAACCTGACCAAGAAGGCCGTGATATACAAGTCTATTGGTTCGCTCCTCGTAAAGTCTCAGAAAGCCAAAGTTGAAGCTGAACTGAAAGAACGCAAGGGGCTTTTGGACACACGAGTGGAAGTGCTAGGTAAGCAAGAAGAAAGATTACGCAGCCAACTTAATCAATTACAGACAAAGCTTAAACGTGACCTAGGAGCTGGAACCTGAATCTCCACAATACACCAACTTTCCGGTGAAAATTCTTGGAAGAGATTAGCATTCCAAGGCTCACAGAGGAACAAATGCAAACGTTATCGGAAATCGCAGAAAAGGCAGCGAGAGACCACGTCTTATCAAGCCTTTCACAACGGAAAATATCAACACTCGACATAACTATTGAAACTGTAGGTTCTAAGCCCGTTACAATCTCTGTTGATGTTGAACTAGCCTTATCTCCGTTAATGAGAACCTATGACGCTAAAAAGCTTGCTGATGAAGCCGCAGATAAGTCATTTCAAGCAATAGAACAGTATTTAAGGGAACTACGTTGCAAATCCAAGACATAACTGCTCTTCTAGATCAGGTCAACGCTAGACTTGTTGTTTTGCTATGTCATCACAACGCAGATCCCGATGCATTGGGAGCTGCCTATGCCTGTTCCAGTTTGCTTGAACGTCTCCGTCCCAGATTGCACGTTGAAATCGCGGCAGCTGAAGGTCCCAGCCGCCTCTCAAAGCATTTGCTGACAGCTCTACAAATAAAACTAACAACGAGGCCCCATATCGAGGAAGCTGATGCAATTGTCTTGCTGGATACGAACACCGTTCAACAGTTGGATGGCTGGGCGACAAGAGTCAAAGCTTCCAAGTCTCCAATCATCGTGATTGACCACCATGCCAGTCACCCAGAGACACAGCGGATAGCGGCTCTCTCCGTGGCAGATGAAAACGTGTCATCAACCTGTGAAATCGTCTACAGATTTTTCATGGACATGAATGTCCGATTTTCGGAGGCTGAGGCTAAGGCGTTGTTTTTAGGGATAGCCTTCGACACACGGCATTTTATTCTAGCGAATTCCACAACGCTTAAGATTGTTGCAGATTTGATTGACGCTGGCGTGAATGCAAAAGAAACACTGTCTCTTCTCTCGTTGCCAATGGAAGAGTCTGAGCGCATAGCGCGGTTGAAGGCATCAAAGAGAGTTAGGCTTCTGAAGATTGGAGGATGGATTGTTGCGTTTTCGCATGTAGGTGCTTTTCAAGCTTCTGCTGCCCGAGCTCTGGTTTCCCTGGGTGCCCACGTAGCTATTGTGGCGGGCCAGAGAGATGAAAGACTGAGGATTAGTATGCGAGCGTCTCAGGGATTTCATCGTGCAACTGGTCTGCATCTCGGTCGCAACTTGGCAAAGCCCATAGGTGAGTACCTTAGAGGCATGGGTGGTGGCCATGCGATCTCTGCGGGAGCCAATGGAGTTGGAGAATATGAAGCTTGTTTCAAACGTTGTGTAAGATTGTTGAAAGAAAAACTGAAGGCCAGTTGATGAGCAGAAAAACTGAATTTATAAGCCCGTAGGCATGGTTAAACCTAAACACGAAAAACATGCGTGTGTCAGAATGACCGAAGAAAAAAGGTACACAGAGAAAGAATGTCACAAGAAATTCGCAGTGAACGCATTTAACCTTGTTTGGAATCTTTTGGACAAGGAGGACAGAACTAGAGAGGAAGAGGATAAGATGGTTCATGCAGCTCACGCATCTCGCTTTCATTGGGGCGAGATTGGCGCAGCTGTGGAGTTTGAGAGGGGTGAATGGCAGATCTCACGTGTATACTCGGTTCTGGGCAAACCACAGTCGGCACTTCACCATGCTAAGAGATGTTTGGAGATCTGCAGTGAAAACAACATCAAGGATTTTGACATTGCTTTTGCCTATGAAGCCATGGCAAGGGCAAACGCCGTAGCAGGAGAGAAAGCAGAATGTGAGAGGTATATTAGTTTGGCGAAAGAAGCTGGCAAGCAGATTAAGAGTAAAGAGGACAAGCATTATTTCTTCAGTGAGCTTAAAACGATTCCACGTCATCCAGAAGGATAAGTATGACTGAGGACAAAGCTTCTGTAGCGTAGGACCAACTAGCACGAGAAGTGACAATAGTTCAACTTTGACATTCGATGTGATGAACACCATTTGTTAGTTAGTTGTTCTGAACCAGATTTCAGCCTGCTGTGAACTTGCAATTGAGCTGAAGTCCGAAAGAGGGAGAACTCGAAAGAGAGTAGCTACTCTTAAATGGAGAAGGTTTTTGGAGTAAGGGTGAGCGATCTAGTTGACAATCATCGAAGCAAACGACTTGACATATACGTATCCAAACGCCGAAAGGCCGGCTCTACAGCGAATATCCTTGAAGATTGAGAAAGGTGAGTTCGTCATACTTACGGGTCCAAGTGGATGTGGAAAAACTACTCTATGCCGATGTTTCAACGGTTTGATTCCCCACTTCTATCAAGGAGAGTTAGGAGGCGAAATCCGAGTAGCTGACTTGAACGTTGCTCAGACCCCAATCCATGAGCTTGCTCTTCATGTTGGACTTGTATTCCAGAATCCTGAAAACCAGTTGTTTGCTCTGTCTGTGGAAAAAGATGTGGCCTTCGGGCTGGAAAACCTCGGGGTTCCAAGGGAAGAAATGCAGAAGCGGGTAAATTGGGCACTGGAGACCACTGGCATCTATGATTTGCGAGAAAGAGCACCTCATGAGCTGTCCGGCGGGCAACAGCAGCGAGTAGCTATTGCAAGCATCATTTCTATGCACCCTGAGGTCATGGTGTTAGATGAGCCGACTTCATTTTTAGATCCTTTGGGTGCCAAAAGAATCTTCGCAGTAATAGACGAACTGAATAAATCCTTAGGTATGACAGTAATTTTGGTTGAGCATCGGTTGGATTTGGCAGCTAGATATGCGAACCATGTTGTTGTGATGGATAAGGGAAGCATCGTCTTAGACGGTGCACCCAGAAGGGTCTTAAGCTCTAAAAAAGCACGGTTACTAGGGGTTGGAATACCGAAAGCAATAAGACTCTACCAAGCTCTCAAAGAAGAGAACGGGCTAAATGCACCTAACGTGCCAGTGACAACCGAGGAAATTGTGAAACTTCTGCGGGAGGTTTTGAAGGCATGATAGAGGTCAGGGATATCTACTACACCTATCCAACCGGTGTTGAAGCACTGAAAGGCATTTCTTTAACAATCAAAGACGGTGAATTCGTAGCTATAATGGGCCAGAATGGAGCAGGAAAAACGACACTAGTAAAACATTTCAATGGGCTACTGAAGCCGACAAAAGGAGACGTTTCAGTTGACGGCGTAAATACCAAAGCCACAACTGTGGCTAAGCTCGCTCGAACCGTTGGATTTGTGTTTCAAAACCCTGACAACCAGCTTTTCTGTGAGACAGTTGAAGAAGAGGTTGCGTTTGCCCTAAGAAACTTTGGATTCCAGGAAACCGCATTGAAAAAAAGAGTCACATGGGCTCTTAACTTGCTGGGTATCGAAGAATATCGTAAAACTTCTCCTTTCATGCTAAGCGGAGGAGAAAGAAAACGTGTTGCCCTAGCGTCAGTCCTTGCTTGGGATCCAAAGGTTGTGGTGATGGATGAACCTACAATAGGACAAGACCATGAACAAAAGGAGAAACTCCGCCAATTCATTGTCCAACTAAACACTCAGGGAAAAACTGTAGTCATAGTTACTCATGATGTGGAGTTTGTGGCAGAGTGCAGTCCCCGCGTGATGTTAATGGCAGAAGGAAAAGCTGTTGCAGATGGCGGCGGAAAAGAAGTCCTCACCGATATTGACCGTGTAACTCAGGCTTCAATAGTGCCGCCTCAGATAACTCAAATCTTCATGGGATTAACAGATTTGGGGCTGCCGTTCAATGTGATTGACCTTTACGAGGCAAGAGAAATCCTGTCAAAGAGGTTGGAGCAGAAATGAGCGTTTTCGATGGTCTAAAGTTTAGAAGAGTCACGTCACCCATTCACTTGCTGGACCCTCGAAACAAGTTTCTCTATGTATGCTCAATCTTCGTAGTTGCAATAATCTTCTGGGAACTGCTTCCCCTTATTCTCCTGCTCATACTGCAAATTCCCTTTGTTCTAGTCGCACGCGTTCAGAAAGAGTGGGTACGCTCCCTTAGAGGTGCTGCTTTTCTGGCAATAATCATCTTCAGTACTAATCTATTTTTCAGATACATGTCCGCAGGCTACACGCTGTTGCTTCAAGATGTCGAATACGCTTCAGCGATGACGCTGCGCTTTGTGGTACTTGTTGAATCCTTCTCCATATTCTTTCTAACCACTTCGCCAGATCACTTAGGCTTGGCTTTGGAGAAGAGTCATGTTCCCTACGAGTTTTGTTTCGCCTTCACGACCGCTGTACGGTTTGTTCCAGTTTTGGCTGAAGAAGCGCAGACGATTATGGACGCTCAGAAAGCGAGGGGACTGGAGCTTGAAAAGGGTAGTTTTTTGAAGAGGATAAGAAACTATATCCCGATTCTCATTCCCCTGATTATCAGTGCTATCCGCAGAAGCCTGGAACTTGCAGAAGCTATGGAGTCTAGAGCTTGGGGCGCCATTGAAAAACGCACCAACCTGTATATTCTGAAAATGAGGAGATCTGACTACTTGTTAATCCTCTTTTCGATTATCATGCTGATTATCGGAATTTATGTACGCTTTTACATATATGTGCCCACATTCTCCGACTTTTTTAGGCTCTAGAAGCTTCCGCGAAGGACGGCATTGTTGGACTGCATGGTGACCGCAAAATTTTTAACAAGAAAAAAGTATTGGCTCTGTCGGCGCGAAAGTTTGAAAGTGCTAAAAGCCGCAGCTCAAGAAATCCTTGACGGAGCGCAGAAAGCTATAGCCACATTGAACACTGATCAGGTGGAAAGAATGCTGAAGATGATTATCGAAGCGCAGCTCAAGAAAATCTTTGTTGTGGGTATGGGCAGAAGCGGGTTTGTCGGGCGCTCTTTTGCTCTGCGTCTAATGAACTTAGGGTTCAATGTATACTTCCTAGGGGAGACAATAACACCAGCAGCTGGAAAAGATGATTTGGTTATTGCCATTTCGGGGACTGGCATGACTAAGATGGTGTTGACAGCAAGTGCTGCTGCAAAGGATGTCGGTGCCAAAGTCATAGCCGTTACAACTTATGACAAGTCTCCTCTAGGAGATGTGGCAGACCATATTGTTGTCCTCACAGGACGGACGAAGACGGGTTGGCCTCGGGAAGAGGATTATCTTTCAAGGCAGATCTTAGGCGAACGTGAACCCGTAAGTCCTCTGGGCAGCATCTTCGAAAATAACTGCATGATATTTCTTGACAGCCTTATTGTAGAGCTCATGTATCGACTAAACAAGAGTGAGGAAGAATTAAGGCAGAGGCATGCAACGATAGAGTAGAGGCTAATGCAATGCGGGCTAAATGGAAGAAGAAAAGGAAAAGACGAGAGAAAAAGAAGCGACGGAGACGAAGGAAGAGACACAAATAGCTTTCCACGCGATTATTTGAAAGAGACGAATTTTGTCTTTTCAAGGTCATGTATTAACTTCAACACGTGCTCTACATCTGTTTCGCCATACTCAGCTGAGACCGCCTTTGTAATCTCATAGACTGTACGTTTTCCATCCATAAAGTTGAAGATCTCATATGTCTTCTTCCTGAATCCCTTGTCTTTCTTCGTAATCTCTTCATACCATACATATTCTTCTTCCTCCAACGCTCTTCTCAAGGCCTCAGTGTTGAATGTGCCTTTGAACAATCGTTTTGGAGTTAAGGTTTTCGCCTCTTTTGATGCTTTGTTTTCTTCAAGTTTGGTGGGCAGGGTGATGTTTGCTGTTTTTGTGGTGTAGGTTAAGAGCTCCTCGAATTGTTTGACTTCAAGTTCTCCATAGTTCTTGATGTCTTCAATACATCTTGCAATAGTGGTCTCTAACTCAGGGCTGTTTCCAAGTTTCAATGCCGAGTTTACTGCTTTTTTTTCCCGCCAAACAATATGTTCCATCTTGTCTTTGAAGGTGGATGCCAGTTTGGCAAGTTCTTCGAATTCGTCAGTTTTCGAGTTGGGTTTCTTATGGAATAGCATTTCTATCGCTTCTTCGCCTGCCTTCCGTAGCCTTAGTATCCCTCCGGACCTTGCTAGGCTTGCCATGAAAACTGCATCTTCAACTGTTGCGTTGGCGAGGGTTAAGGCTGCAATTGTTGCTATCCAGCCAACACGTTTAAGGCTCTCTTCACTAACCTTGTCAATTGAGTCCATGCTTGAGTGGTAGTACAGATCTGGCCACTGAAGCAGCATAACACACGGAACTGAAAAAGTGGAGTCGTTGAATTCTGCATGATCGCTTCCACCGCTGAAGGAGTTGATTGAATATCGGAACGTGGAGGCTGAGCCGAAAGCTGTTTCGGGATCGAATTCTTTTACTGAACGTTCGAAAAGGCTGAAAACATAATCGTTCAGAAATGAAGAGTTTGAATCAGGCGTTTTATCCAGGTTGAGGGTGGACTTACACAGCTCCTGATTTTGCCCAACCATGTCTAGATTTATACCAGCGACAAGGTTAGATACTGAATCTTCATGATGGTACAGATAGGCGACCGTGCCGAAAGTTTCTGGCACCCAGAGAAATCGAATGGTTCTTGCTGGTTTCTCGGTTTTGCCAGTTTCTATTAAAGTGTGTATTGTGCGGGCGATTTCCAGCAGGAGTCCGCTGCCAGAGGCGTTGTCGTTGGCGCTTGGTTTTGGATGGCAAAGATGAGCAACAAAGAAGATTTCTTCATTTGGCTTTGAGCTGCCTTGAATTGTGGCTGTTACCACGTCTAGGTTGCCTGGAAACAGTTTTGCATTGACCTTGGCTCTTAGTTTGACTGGCTTGTCGCTTTTGAGCAAAGAGCGCAGACGGTTTCCCTGTCGCTTGCTTAGGGAGAAGCCAAAGGTTACTTTGTCTAGGTCTTCCTTTGTGGGCCAGATGGATTGGTAGGCATGAGCATCAGGTATGTCGACGCTTTCTCGGACGTCTTTCATTTCATGGGTCAAGGTATCTGTGATCACACCTGCAGCGCCGTACTTGTAGACCGCTTGTTCATGAACCCTCTTTGCTCTGCCTGTTGCTAAAACAAGTTTGCCTTCAAAGTCTTTTCCATCATAATACTCCGGTTTCGTTCCTTTGCCCACATCAACCAGTTCAGCTGTAACGCCTTCGAACGGTGTGGATTTGCTGTATGTGTGGAGGCATGTAGGAGTGTCTTCATATCTAACAATGAGCCTCTCTTTAGGTTCTACCAATCGTAGTTCGGCGCTTCTAACTTCCCAGCCTACAGGAGAGATATGGGTCCAGTATTTTTTTTCGCCATCAGAGGTAAACTGTTCGATTTTGGCGTCCTTAAGACCGATATTATACAATGCGTTTTTGATGTAACTTGCTGCTTCGTGGAACATTGTGGAGGCTTGGATTCGATGGAAACGGGTAATTTCGGCAACGTAGGATTTTGCAACTTCTCCTGAAAGTTCGTCTTTCAAGCTCTTTGCAAGTTCTTTGTTCACAAGAAACCCTCTGTTAGATGATATCGTGTGTGCTTAAAGTTTTTGAAGAAAAATGGGAAAGGAAGCTCCTATTTCGGTCTTGTCATGTTAATGTCTGTTGCTAGGACGTAGGGTGCTAAGGACGGCGGGTCAGCTTCAAGCCACCAGTGCACATGCTGTCTTTCTTTCGATGCACCCTTGATTCGATTTAACAGTCTGAGAACGTTATCGCTTAGCCGCAAATCCTTCCACGATTGTCGGATCTCGCCATTTTCTATCAGGAATATGCCGTCTCTGGGAATCGTGGAGAAGTCTCCTGTAGCATAGTTTTGGAACCTGGTGTACCACGTGTTAGTGAGGTACAGGCCTCGTTTTACTTGGCTGAAAAGCTCTTCTCTGCTCATGTCGCCAGGGTCCATCTCAATATTCCAAGCGGTCGGCTGCACCAGTCCTGCATTGCCTGTTGTCTTGGTCTTGAAGATCTTTGCTGTTGACGTGTTATGTAAATATGTTTTGAGAATTCCTTGGTCAATGAACACATTTTCTTGAACAGGGAATCCTTCATCATCGAAAACGCGGTTATTGACTGAATATTTGGACGGCTTGTCTCGCAGTGTCACTATGTCAGACGCCACTTTCTTGCCAAGTTTGTTCACGAAAACCGACAATTGAATCATCACACTGTATGCAGATGCCATTCCACCCCAAGTACTCAGCATCGAGCCGATGAACAATGGGTCAAAGATGACATCGTATTTTCCTTCTTTTCCCGGTTTTGGGTTCTTAGCTAGCTCTGCAATTTTACCGGCCTTCTCTCCTGCTCGGGAAGGTTTGAAGTCTTTCAGTGAGGAACAGCATTCGACGCCGTGGCCTGAGGCGTCAATCTGCGAAAAGGCTCTAATAGACAATTCGATGGCTGACCTTGCATCGTGTCCCGCTGGACCCTCGGATGAGACGAGGTAAACGTCTGCGTACTTCGTGTACAAGATTCCCCCTGTGTTAACTTTTGAGCCTGCCTCTTTCTTCGCTGCTTCTATGGCCTTAAAGACGTATTCTGATGGGCTTTCCAGTTCTTGCAGTTTCTCATCTGCTGTTGGCTGGGGGTATTTGAATGTGCCTTTAGCTATTCCTCCGTAGGTTGGGTTTTCCTTTGAAACTTTAGCTAGTTTGAATAGTTCTTCCATAACGTTGTTTGTTCTTTGGAAGTTTCGAATTTGAGTTGCGACTAATCGCTTTTTCCATGCGAGGGCAATGTCGGTCACGTAATCGTTCCACGCTACTGTGATGTCAATCTGGTTGTTGCTGAACCGTGTTTGCCTATGTCGCCCGAAGGTTGTTTTGGCGATGACTTCGTCAGCCCCTAGAGCCTTACCCTTTTTCACTATAGCCTCTGTCTTTGTTAGCACTTCGCTCATTTTATGTACACCTCTTTTAGACGAGTAACTGGACCACCTGTGTAAACAGGGATTCCTTGCATCGGGTCGCCCTTGCCGCAGGTTGCTGCATCATATTCAACCTCTTTAGAGATGGCGTCGACGGCACTCCACCAGTTTTCAGTTGTAGTCTCAATTACTGGCCTTGCGACGGGATGCTTCAACTCTCCGTTTTCGATCAAGTATGCCTCTCTGCCCACGTAGCGTTGGTTAAAACGTCTGTCGTCTATGTTCCATTCTGTGAAGGATTTCATGTAGATTCCACGTTTCACGTCGTTGATGATTTCTTCTTCTGTCCAGTCCCCGGGCAGTAGAAAGGTGTTTGCCATTCGCACAATGGCCTCTCGGTCGTAGTTGTTTGCTCTTGAAGAACCGTTGCTTCTCGTGCCAAGTTTTGCCGCAGTTTCTCTGTTTTGTAGTAATTCGTTTATAACCCCATTCTTGTAAAGGTGTCGTCTTCTCGCCTTGATTCCTTCGTCATCATATTCGTAATAGCCGTAACTGTTCTTCACAGTTGGATCATCTACAATAGTCACTACATCATTGCCTATTCTAGTCCCTATCCAATAGTTTCCACCTGGATATATGAAGGAGCGTCCTGCTTGGCTCATTTCTCGTCCAAGTA
>CAYGBS010000049.1:0-12500 GCA_964348215.1 uncultured Candidatus Bathyarchaeia archaeon | reverse complement strand
CTTGGATTAGATAAGATTATAGTGTCACCAACTAAACTGCTAAGAACGGTTATTCACAGTTAAGGTGAATGTGTTGCCTGCTAAAAAGCCATCTCTTGGAGTCTTACTGTGTGATTGCGGTGGAGAAATTTCACAGACTATAGACTTTGACAAACTACAGACTTTTGTTTCCAAGTTGGACAACGTGAAGCTTGTAAGGAGACACAGCTTCTTATGTGGCGAAGATGGAGAAAGAGAAGTCGCCAAGCTTGCTCGTAAAGGTGTTGACAGAATAGTAGTGGCTGCATGCTCACCTAAACTCTACGAAAATCACTTTAGGAATTATCTATCTAACGCCAAGTTAAACCCATATTGTCTTGAGATGGCAAACATTCGTGAACAATGCGCTTGGCCTCATGTCAATGACTCTAAGGGGACAAATGAAAAAGCCAGAAAAATGCTAAAAGGTGCTGTTGGACGAGCAAACAAGATTTCACCCATTGAACGAAAGGAATTCAAGATCAAGAACAAAGACATCTTGGTAATTGGGGCAGGCGTGGCGGGGCTTCAAGCCGCTATCAATGCGGCTGATGCTGGTCACCGCGTTTATCTAATTGAAAAAATGCCCATCGTTGGTGGAAATGCCACAAAACTGGGATTAGCTTTTCCAAACGATGACGGGGCATTCTGTATCTCTGCTTCAGACATCCTTGGGGGTATCAGAAAATGCTTTTACCGTTCAGGAGTATTCCAGCATCCTAACATCAAGCTGCTTACTTTAACTGAGGTCAAAGATTTCAAAGGTTCCTCAGGGAATTTTGAGGCAAAGGTTCTGTCTCAGCCAAGAGGTGTTTCCGAGACTCTTTGCATTAACTGTGGAAAATGCGCGGAAATCTGTTCTGTAAAAGTTGCTGATGAAATAAACTACGGTTTCAGTGAGCGTAAGGCCATTTATCTGCCTTACCCGAATGCTGTTCCGCCTGTTTACGTAGTAGATTGGAAAAACTGTACAAAATGTGGCGATTGTGTAGAGGCATGTCCCACAAAGGCTATAGACTTGAATCAAAAAGCCAAAGAGACTACACTGAAGGCTGGCTCTGTGGTATTAGCCACAGGTTTTCAAGAATATGATCCATCTTCAATAAAGCCCTACAATTTCGGTGGGCACCAAGATATTATCACTCAGCTTCAACTCGCCAGAATCTTGGATCCCTATGGACCCACGAAGGGAGAATTGCGGAAACCATCGGATGGCCAAGCTCCAAAAAATGTTGTGATGATTCAGTGTGTGGGCTCAAGAGATGAGTCTACTAATCCCTACTGTTCACGAGTCTGCTGTACATTTGCTTTGAAACATGCCATACACATCAAAGAAAACTATGGACAAAACGTTGCAGTATATATTTGTTACATGGACATCAGAACCCCGATGGACTACGAAAGCTATTATGCCCGAGCGCGAGAGATCGGGGTAAAGTTCATCAGAGGGAAGCCCTCTGAAATTTCGATAGACCCTGAGACAAAGCACTTAACAGTAGAGGTTGAAGACACACTTCTTGATATGCCTATTGAAATAGACGCTGATATGATTGTTCTTTCCACCGCACTGGTTCCAACCTCTGGCACGGAAGAACTCGCTAAGATGTTAGGAGTTGAGGTTGGAAACTATGGTTTTATAAAACAAGTCTACGAGAAGCTGAAACCTGTAGAGACCACTGTGAAAGGAATCTACGTTTGTGGTGGAGCTGAAAGTCCAAAGAGCATACCTGACTCTGTCACTCAAGGGACAGCAGCAACCTTTCACGCTATCCAAAACCTTTCGAAAGAAAAATTCAGCAAAGACCTAAATGTGGCATACGTAAGCGAAGATCAATGTGACGGATGTGAAGTTTGCGTAGAGGTTTGCCCCTACAGTGCGATAAGCATGGTACAGGTCAAAGGAAATCCTTCTACCAGCACTATCGCGAAAATCGATGAAACAATGTGCAACACATGTGGCTCTTGTGCCGGTAGATGCCCAACTGGAGCTATTCAACTCTCCTATTGGAACGATGAACAATTTCTAAGCCAGCTCAAAGGCCTCTTATCAAAAGAAGGCGATTCAAAATCGGCACAAGTCGTAGCATATTGCTGTGACGAATGTGGATATGCAACAGTTGACCTAACTGGAATGGGCAGAATATCATATCCAGCCAATGTGCTCCCGATGAGAGTACCCTGTCTTGGCTGGGTCTCCCTATATCACATCTTCAAAACCTTTGAATATGGAGCAGATGGAATTCTTCTAGTTGGATGCATGTTCCCAAATTGCCAGCAGCTGAAAGGAAACATATACGCCGACAAGGCTGTAACTTTCGCTAGAAACATACTGGACGAAATAGGCTTGAACAGCAAAAGGTTAAGAATAGTTACCGTATGTGCAGCTGATCCACTGGACTTTTCAGCTAAAGCGGAATCTTTTATAGAAGAGCTGGAAGAACTTGGGCCAATATCATCGAAGGAAGGATAGGTGAGAAGAATAATGGCAAAGACTACAGTCCATGTACGCGGCAAAGAAATAAAAGTTGATCTTGTCTTAGCTGATAAGAAGGACACGTTTTCCTTAGACCCTGATGATGCCTTGGATTTAGGCATCAAGTTGCTGAAGGCGGCCTATACGGCAAAAGCGTCCTAGGCTCCATTTGAACCTAGAATTGACGGAAGGTCAACCTCTCGAACTACGTGAACTGCATCTTCAGGACAGATGTCAACACATTTTTCACAGATTACGCAACGCATAGGATTGTAATCGAGTTTGCAGAATTCCTCCATTCCTTCCGGTGCCAAGACTGCTTTAGACGGAGGCTTTGCCGCTATTTTTGCCAGAGTTTGATACAAAACGCCGCGTTTCGTAGCCTTCCCCTTCGGCTCACCTTGAACCGTCTGTATGATTGTCGGCAAGTCAAGTTCTCGGGCAAAATCAATGGCTTTTTCGGGGCATACTTCACCGCACTTCTTACATCCTATACACTTTTCAATGCTGTATTCGATTCTCCCCCACTCACCGAGACCTTCAGGAACTTCTATTGGTTTTGCCGGCAATTTGGTCGTTAGATTCTTCAACATCGCGAACAAAAACTCTCTCTTGTTCATGTCCTCGGTCTTCTGTGTCAGATTGAATTTCTTGGGTAGTGGTCCAAGTTTTCTGATCCGTTTAGTCATGTCTCTAGTTATCTCAACAAACCTCGGCGCCATGGAAGAGGATAAGTTGAACATCTCAAGCCTTTGTCCACCAAATCCTACAGCGTCTAAAAGGTTCTTTGCAAATCGTACTCTTTGTTTGGCGCGGATATTGCCTTCGACGAAATGGCAGCCTCCTTCTAAACAGCCAGCTATAAACACACCATCCGCCCCATTTTCAAAAGCACGCAGAATGTATGTTATATCGACTTTTCCTGAACAAGGAAGCCTTATGGTTTTTACATTGGCAGGGTATTGCATTCTGCTTGTACCAGCCAAATCGGCTGCCCGGTAGGCGCAATAGTTACAGCAGAAGGCTATGATTTTCGGCTCGAAACCTGCCATTCTTTGTCGCCTTCTATTGTTTTTGCGGTGGAATTGCCGCGTCTACCATAGCTAAGACTTGGGCGTCCTTGAAGTGTTTCAGCTGCATGGCTCCCACTGGACATGTTGCGGCGCAAGAGCCGCACCCTGTGCATTTTGCTTCAATCACCTTCGCTTTTTGCGCTATTTCATCTATGCTTAGTGCTTGGAACGGACAGATGTCCACGCATTTCGCACATCCAGTACACAGCTCCTCATCAACCGAGACGACAACCGAATCTATCCTGATTTTTCCTTTTGACAGAAGTGCGGCGGCGCTGGCTGCTGCAGCCTTCGCCTGCGCTACAGTGTCAGGTATATCTTTAGGGCCTTGAGATGTGCCTGCAATAAATATGCCTGCAGAAAGCGTGTCCACGGGTCGAAGCTTGGGATGAGCTTCTTGGAAAAATCCGTCAGGGCTTCTTGTGATCCTAAGTATCTCAGAGAGTTTTTCCGTTGTTGCGTTGGGTTCCAATGCGATTGCAAGCACAACCATGTCAAACTCCAACCTTACGGGTCTACCAAGAAATGTGTCCTCAGCCATAACGATCAAGTTATGAGTTTCAGGGTTTTCCTCTATCTCAGCCACTCGACCTCTGACGAACTGAACTTTGTAATCGCGGCCTGCTTGTTCGTAAAACTCCTCAAATCCTTTCCCAAAGGCCCTAATATCCATGTAGAAAATGTATACATCCATGTCAGGATGCTTTTCTTTCAGTTGCCGGGCTTGCTTTATTGAGTACATGCAACAGACACGTGAGCAATATGGATTTCTGCGCTGGCTTCTGGAACCAACACACTGAACAAAAGCTATTCGTTTCGGCTCCTCAAGGTCCGAAGGACGAGTGATTCTCCCTCCTGTCGGGCCTGCCGCGCTCAGCAATCGTTCCATCTCTAATCCAGTTATCACGTTGGGATATACTCCGTAACCATATTCTCTGTCTATCGTGGGATCATATGGATCGTATCCAGTTGCCACGATAATAGCGCCTACTTCAAGTTCGACTTCATCTGGCTCCATTTCAAAATTTATTGCCCGTCGTTCGCCACAAGCGTCCACACATTTGTAGCATTCAATGCAGTGGTCCTTATGCAGTGTATAAATCAGAGGAACTGCGTAGTCAAAGGGGATAGATATAGCTTTTCGCACGTCCAACTTCATATTCCATTCGTTCGGAAAATCTATTGGACACGCATCAGCACACTCTCCACAACCAGTGCAGTTATGCGGAATTACATATCTTGGTTTTCTCAGAACTTTCACTCTGAAATTCCCAACGTAGCCTTCCACCTGAATAACTTCAGAGTACGTCAGGATTTCGACATCCGCGTTTCTTCCAATTTCAACCATTTTTGGACCGAGGACGCACGTTGAGCAGTCGAGAGTTGGGAAGGTCTTATCTAGTTGAGACATGCGTCCGCCTATGCTTTCATTTTTCTCGATGAGGTAAACCTTGAACCCCATCTCTGCAAGATCTAAGGCCGCGTTTATGCCTGCTATCCCACCGCCAATAACCAGCACTTTCTTCAAAGCTTCAACTTCTTTGACCTCCAGTGGCTCAAGGCCTGCTGCTTTCGCGACTGCCATAGCTGTGATAGCCTTTGATTTCTCTGTCGCCTTTTCAGGCTCTTCTCTGTGAACCCACGAACAGTGTTCGCGAATGTTTGCCATCTCAACTAGGTACGGGTTTACTCCCGCTTTCTCCAAGACGTTTCGAAATGTAGCCTCATGCATGTTGGGTGAGCATGCAGCGACAACAACTCGATTCAAGTCATGTTTCTTGATGTCGTCTGCGATTAAATCTTGGCCTGGGTCAGAACACATATAGCGGTAATCTTTTGCGACAACTACGTTTGGAAGGGATTTTGCATATTCAGCGACCCTTTTTACGTCCACTACTCCTGCTATGTTGAGACCGCAATGGCAAACGTACACGCCTATTCTAGGCTTTTCAGATTCGTCAGTCATGTTTGGTACCACTAATCGATTTTCGCCAATAAGCTATCGGTCTTAACCTTATGAGTCTGAAGCCCAAGCCTCATAGGGTTTATTCCCATCGCCAATCCCAGAAGTTGGGGATAGTGAAGCACAGGTATAGCATATTGCTCGTTGAACCTTCTGTTAACTTCAAGTTGCCCTATATCAAGTTGAACGTGGCAGAAGGGACAAGTCGTCACTATGCAGTCCGCTTTCGCTTGGGTAATATTGAATAACTTGTCTTGGGCGAGTTTTCTGGCGAGATCGTCAGATACTCCTCTCAGAAGACCTCCACAACACCTCATTTTATTTTTGTAAGGGATGCTTTCAGCCCCTGTTAACTCAATCAGGTCGTCAAGGATGCGTGGCTGGTCAGGATCGTCCAACATCAAGAGGTCGCTCGGTTTCAGCGAATGGCAACCATAGAAAGCAGCAGCTCTTATGCTCCTTAAGGGCTTAGAAATAGATTCTTTGATTTTCTCTTTCATCGAATCACTGTTCAACACTTCCATAAAGTCAACCACTTCTACAGTGCCCTTGTACTCCTTTCCGAGGCTAGAAAGAACCTCATTAACGCTCGCTCTCATCTCCCTGTCTTTCTTCAACAACCTATTTGTTCTGACCAAAGCTTGGAAGCACCCGTTGCACAATGTAAGCAAGTCATGGTTCGCTCTTTCAGCCAATACGATGTTGTAGGCCTGCATCGCTCTGCTAGTGTTGTGATCAATCGATTCTATTGGTGCTGGAGCACAGCAAACAGCACCGTTCAAGTCTATCAAATTTACGCCGAGCTTCTTGAATACTAACCGGGAGGAAGCTTCAAAACTTGGTTCCCTTGCTGGAATGGTACATCCTAGGAAAAAGGAATAATCCATTTTCACCCTATCCCTTCAGCTTCTCTACAAGTTTATCGAAGCCCGTTTTCTCGGAGATTTTTTTCATGGCTTCAGCTGATGCATCTGGAAGGGGTGGGAGGTCAAGTTGTGGTCTTTTCTTCTCAGTGAAGCCTGAAATCTTAGGTATCCGACCGGTCTCAAGAAGATTCGTAGCTTGTTCAGCATAGCCCTTGAGTATGTAGCCGTTTTTCACTGCCATGTTTCTCAATGCAAGCATCAGGTCTGCGATTTCAACTCCTTGGGGGCAACGTTCTTGGCAAGTATAACAAGAAGCGCAGAGCCATATTGAGTCGCCTGACAAAATTTCTTCTTTCATTCCCAGCAGTGTCATTCTAATTATCTGCCTCGGTTTGTAGGAATCTGTTAGTTTGCCAACGGGGCAGCTGCCTGCACAGACACCACACTGGTAACATCGAGCCAATTTTTCGCCTCCAGGATGATGTATAATTTCTTCAGGGAAGCTTGGGTCAAGATTTGAAGATCGTATTATTTCCTTCAATTCAGCCTTAACTTGATCTTGCACCTTCATTTTTGCTTCACTTGGAACAGTCCATGCGATTTTCGGAGTAGGAAAAATAGTGTAGCATAAACTTAAGAGTTTCTACCATTTCTATGATTTAAATCATCTAAAGTTTTTGAGCAAAAATGGCAAACTGGAAACAGTAACCTGCATCAGCTTACTTTAGGATTTAAAGAGGTTCTGAAGAGAACCTCAACTTTCGCAGCTGCACAACTTCCCTGAACCATCGAATATGCGGTATCCTTTGGTCCACTCGCAGCCCCAACTACGAAAATACCCTCCACATTAGTTCCAACCATTGTTTCATCAACCGCAAAGAACCCAGAATCAGATAAGTCAACATGCATAGCCTCGCTAAGCTGATTCACAGTAGGATCTGGAACACCACCAATTGAGAGCACCACAAGAGACGCCTTTGCGAAAACCAGATCATTCTCCAACGTGTCCTCAACTTCAACCGTCAAAGAATCTCCATCTTTCCGAACTTTTGCAGGTTTACCTCTATAAAAATGAACGCCCAGGCGTCGAGCGTCCCTGAATTCATTCTCTCCTTCGTAAGGAGTCCTCATGTCTATGTAAAATACAGATACGCGCACATCTGGGTGACTTCTTCTGATGATCTTCGCAAGCTTGACTGCGTTATTACAGCAAAAGTCAGAGCAATAGTCGTTGAAACCGCAGTCTCTTGAACCTACACATTGAATGAACACTACGATTTCAGGTTTCTCTTTGTTGGATGGTCTGAAGAAATGTCCATCTTTAAGCATTCTTTCCAGCTCAAAGGAGGTTACCACATCTCCAAGCAGTCCGTATCCATACTGCTTAAGGGATGAAGGATTGTAAGGCTGAAATCCAGTGGCTAAGATCACAGCGTTGGTGGTGAGCTTCTTCGTTCCATCAGGTGTGTTTATCAATGTTAGAAATTTTGGGAAGCTTCCGCTAAATTCAAGAATCTCGGTTTTCTTCATTATCGTAATGTTGTTTTGGCTCTCTATTCTGTTTAGATAAGTTGAAAATGTATCTGAATTTCCTTGACGTATAGGGAAGATTTCGATCAGATTCTTGAGATTTCCACCAAGCTCTTCATCTTTCTCGAGAAGGAAAACTCTATGTCCAAAGTCAGCTAGATCGAGGGAAGCTTGCATACCTGCAATTCCAGATCCAACTACCATCACATCAGCCATTTTCACACCTCTACGGTCTTTCCTATAGGATTAGGTCCTAACTCCTTAATCTGCTCGCTGAATTCTGAAACAGCTTTCGCGAATTTCGCGCCTTCTGAGGCAGATATCCATTCAAGCCTGAATCTCTTGGTTTCAAAACCTAAGTGTTTTAAGGCTTGAACTGTGTTCTTAATTCGTTTCTCTGCATTGTAGTTTCCTTCGATGTAGTGGCAGTCGCCAAGGTGGCAACCTGCAACAAGAACTCCATCGGCTCCATTGAGAAATGCTTTCAAGACAAATGTTGGGTCAACTCTGCTAGAACACATAACTCGGATTATCCTCACGGTTGGCGGTTATTGAATTCGGCTGACCCCTGCGAGATCTGCACCAGCATAGGAGCACCAGTTGCACGCGAAGACTACAATTCTCGGTTCGAATTCGTTCTGAGACATTCAGGAGACCTCTCTCTCTTTTTCCAGTATTATCTGGCTAATCTTTCCATGTCCACTGTTAACTCTTGACAGGAAAACCGCCAAGTCAAGAACATCAATTTCGAAATCCTTTATGGGCGGCTTTTCGTTCTTCAAGCAACTTAGATGAGCGTAACACTTGGGGCAAGCCGTGACTAGGGTCTCCGCTCCCGTTCTCATCGCGCTATCCAGCTTCTCCACCATCAGCACCTTTGCTTCAGTGTTACAGGAAACCCAAGCTGAAACACCACAGCACTGAGAATTCTCTCTAGTATCATCAAGTTCTATCAAGGTGAGACCTTTTACAGCTTGCAATACATTTCTGGGGGGGTCGTACACTTCCATGTGCCTCCCAAGTCTGCAAGGATCATGATACGTGACTTTGTAATCCTTGGTTTCGAGATTCAATTTGTCTCGGTTCTTTTCAAGAATTTGTGATAGATGTACTACTTCCAAGTCGAGTTCGTAATCTTTTGAGAAGGTTCGGAAGCATTCGGCACATGAAGTGACCAAGATCTTTGCGCCGCTTTGCTCTATCAAGTCTGTATTGTATTTTCTCAGTCCATCAAAGATGTGTTTGTGTCCTTGCCACAGAGCATCATGTCCACAGCATCTCAGAGACAGCAGTCTCGGTTCAACTCCTATCTCATTCAACAGCTTGACTGAGGAGTTGCCAATCTCATGAAAATTCACACCGATGTCCAAGAAACAGTCGAAGAAATCTATGCAACCAGGGAAATAGGCGATTTCACAATTTTCATCGGTTTTTCCTTCAAAATCTACGGGCACACCTCTAGCCTTGGGATATCGGTTCATCATTTCACAGAGAAGAGTAAATACAGATTTATGCGCAATCGCCTCACTGTCAACGCTCCTCGCCCTCAGCTGTCTTACAAAGCTTAGATAATCAACTGTTTGAGGGCAATGCTGTGAACAGAGCCCACAAGTGAGACACTCCCACGATGCTTCTTTCTGCTTGTTCAGCAGAAACTCGTTTATCTTGAGGCGGGGTGAGTACTTGGAAACTCTTCTCTTTGGGCAGAACCCCGTGCACAACCCACATTGATAGCAGCTGTCAAGCTCTGACATCTAAGTTCACCAACGACTTGTGGACTTGAGCTGCGGCGGCACTCCCCTGAGCTAATGAGTAATGCATATCCTTGGGACCACTGTTCGCTCCCGCAACAAAGATTCCAGGCACACCTGTTCCTAGTGGTGGCTGAACAACCTTGAAGAACCCTGTTTCAGAGAGCTTGAGGCCTATCATTTTGCCTAACTCTTTTGTCTTTGGATTTGGTGTAGCTCCGGTCGAGAGGACGACGAGATCTGATTCCATTGTGACCATTTCTCCTGTCAATGTGTTCTCAAAGTTGAGAACTAGTTTACTGTTTTTTTCGAAGATCTCTGCTGGTCGGCTTCTGATGAATCTTACTCCAAGATTCCTAGCTTCCGAGTATATCTGTTCGTAGAGTGATGGAGTTCTGATGTCCATGTACATGACAGTAACTTCTACCTCTGGATGTTCTTTCTTGATATAAGCTGCATTTTTCAAAGCTGACATGCAACAGAAGGAGGAACAATATTCATTGGCTCTAAGGTCTCTAAAGCCGACGCACTGAACAAATACTATTGACTTGGGCTTCTGCGAATCTGATATTCTTTCGAACTTCCCACTTTTCAACATCTCCTCTAAGTCCACAGCGGATATTACATCTTGGTATCTTGTGTAACCGTATTCCTTTTTCTCCGTTGGATTATAAGGGCTGAAGCCAGTTGCCAGAACGACTGCTCCGACGCTAAGATTGTGTTTTTCTTCCTCTGTATTGATAGTTACTTTGAACGCTGGTGCCTTTCCCTTAAAACCGAGAATTGTTGAATTTCTGAAAACTGTGATATTGTTCTCTGCTTCGATTTCTTCAAGATATCTTGTCAGAACGGTCTCAGCCTTCTCATTTCTGGTAAAAACCTTAAAAAGATTACGTAAGTTACCGCCTAGGTTCTCCTCCTTTTCAATGAGATGAACCTTGTGGCCCATGGCAGCTAGATCCAGTGAAGCCTGCATTCCCGCAATGCCGCCGCCTATAACCAAGACCTTACCCATCGGAACTCCCTACCTTCTTCAAGAAACCTGCAGTTGAAATCTTGTGGATTCTGTCAAAGCCTAGGTCCTTAGGATCAAATCCTAGGGCTAGTCCGAGGAGCTGGGCATAGAATAAAACTGGAATTTCGAAATTCTTGCCAAACTTTCTCTTGGCGATGATTTGCCCCATGTCAAGTTGTCTGAAGCAGAAGGGACAGCCAACTACGATGGCGTCTACGTTACCCTTTCTTTCAAGGGAACGAACTGCAAGGGAGTATGCGACGTCTGTATTGTGGGACAGCAAGAATGAGCCGCAACAGAGTTCTGTGCCTATTGGGCGAACCACCGTTGCCCCTGTCAGAGAGACGAGTTCTTCGAGTTTTTTCGGCTCTTCTGGGTCATCATACTTCAGAACATCGGCTGGTCGAAGGATGTGACAGCCGTTCTGATAAGATATTGACGCACCATCCATAGTCACTTTGATCTTCTCTTTAATATTTGAGGCTCCAATGATGTCATGGATCAGTTCGTGAAAGTGGTAAACACGAGGTCCTCCTTTGTAGGAGAGGTCAATCTTTTCCAACACACTGTTGACTTTACTCTTCAGCTGATCGTTTTCGAGTTCATGTCTTGCCTTGTTCAGCGACAAGAAGCATCCGTTGCAGAGTGTTAAAATGTCAAGGTTCTCCTTCTCTGCTAGAGCAAGGTTCCTAGCTGCGAACACGAGTGATGTGTATGAATCCACGGTCTCTGTATACTCGCCACAACAGCCGAAGTCTGGAATGTCTATAAGTTCGACTTCGAATTCATCTGCTATCTTTCTGACAGCGGCTTCATAGTTGAAAGCTTGGGTTGGAACGTTGCAGCCTAGGAAAAATGCCAGTTTCACTTAACCAACTCCTCTAACCCCGTTAAATGGGCGATTTTTTTGAAATCCTTAGAAACGTCTAGTTTCAACTCTGGCAACCCTAACTGCTCTCTTCTCTTCTGGGTGATACGAGAGACTTCAACGATGCGTCCCGTGGCTAGGATGTGTCGGTTTCCCTCTTTGACTGGCATGGGGGCACATTCTTTCTTCGAAATGAGGTTTGTGATTTCATGAATAATTTGAATAGGCTTCACGTCTTGGGGGCATCTCTCGTAACATAGGTAGCAAGTTGAACAGTACCAGAGAAACTTGTTGTCTGCATCAATGCTGCCCTCTCTTGCCGCTTTGATTATTCTTCTGATGTGATACTCGGGAACGATTTTTGCGACTGGGCAACCGCCACTACATGTTCCACATTGAAAGCAGACGTTCAACTCTTCCAAAATACGTTCTTCTCTCATCTTCAGAACATCTTTCCTTGTCTTTTGCTGAGATCCTGAAATAACCTTCGTATCTTGCTTCTTGAGTTCAACCATCTCTGAGCCTCACGCAACTGCTTCCGTCGCCACTTTAGGGTTCGGAACTTTAACGGTGGCAGCTTTCATGGCGGACTCGATCTGCCTGCTTGTGAAGTGTTGTGGAGTTATCGCGCCAAGAGGGCATGCCACAGCGCATGATCCGCATCCCTTACATATGATGGGGTTGATGTGGGCTCTTCGGCTTTTGAACTGTACTTTTTCCATCATGGTTTCCTCGGATTTTAGTTCTATTGCCTCGAATGGACAGATCTCGACACATGTGCCGCAGCCCTTGCATTTCGTATCGTCGACTTGGCTGATTGCAGCTTCAGATTCAAGGTTGTCTTTCGACAGAATGATGCACGCTCGCGAAGCAGTCGCGCTTGCTTGTGCGATGCTTTCGTAAATCATCTTTGGATAGTGTGCGGTTCCACAGACAAAGATGC
>CAYGBS010000048.1:0-12511 GCA_964348215.1 uncultured Candidatus Bathyarchaeia archaeon | reverse complement strand
CTCCAAGAGATGGCTTTTTAGCAGGCAACACATTCACCTTAACTGTTAATAACCGTTCTTAGCAGTTTAGTTGGTGACACTATAATCTTATCTAATCCAAGTTTCTTTGGCTTGATTCCCAAAGCCAACCCGAGAAGTTGAGAGAAATATAGAATGGGAATGTCGATCTCCAAGTCGTAATGGGAACTTATGTCTTTCTGCTTCATGTCAAGGTTTAAGTGACAAAAAGGACAAGCCGTCACTATGCAGTCCGCATCATACTCCTTTGCTTTCATCAAGATGTTTTTACTTAACTCCAGCATCGCTTCTTCATGAATCATCTGTAATGCGCCTCCGCAACATCGCGTTCTATAAGGCCCCCATTGTACAACCATTGCCCCTACAGTTCTTATCACAGTGTCCAAGCTTTTTGGATCTTCTGGGTTATCGAACTTGCAGAAAGTAGGAGGTTTCAGAAACAAGCATCCATAATAAGGTGCGACCCTTAATCCGGTAAGAGGATTCACGATTTTTCTTCTGATCTTACTTAAAATCGGTGCTCTATCAGGACTCACAAAAATTTCCAATGGATGTCTAACTTCTATTTCTCCCCTATACTCTAGATTGATAACGCTTAAAACTTCGTTGATCTTCTCATTGAGGTCTGATTTCGTCTTAAGCATTTCATTTGCCCTTGCCAGAAAGTGGTAGCACGCAGCACATGGGGCAATTATGTCTCTTTTCTCTTTTTCTGAAAGCGCTAAGTTTCTAGCTGGAAGGACAAGGGAAAGAGAGCGGTCAACAGCATATGCTGCAGTTGCCCCGCAGCAATTCCAGTCTTCTAATTCTACGAGTTCCATTTCGATGGCGTCAAAAACTTCCCGAATTGACATGTCATATTCTTTTCCAGTTGCGAGAAGCGAACATCCAGGAAAGTAACTGAACTTCATTCTTCTGCCTTCTCGAGCTTTTTCGCTGCTTCAATCAGCGCTTTCAGTTGGTCTGTTGATTCTATTTTGTCTGGCATCATTTTGAGCTTCCTCTTCTTGAGAAGATTGAATGCTGAAGGCAGCTGCTTCAGGAGTTTTGTTAAGCCTGTTTTCCGAGCGAAGTTTACGTACAATTCTGCTTCATGTATCCTTCCATACTTTTTCATGTTGTCCACCATAGATTTGTAAAGCGCGGGACCTTCTATGATTCGTCCGGGAAACTCCTGCTTGATCGCTACGCTTTTGATAGAAGCCATAATTTCTGGAAGCTCTACTTCCCGAGGGCACCGTGAAAAACATGTGTTACATGAGGAGCATAGCCAGATTGTCTTGCTTGAAAGAACCTTGTCTCTCATGCCCATCTGGGTCATTCTGATTATCTGTCTAGGAGTATAGTCCATCATAAAACTTACAGGACAACCTCCGGTGCAGACCCCACATTGATAGCATGCGAAAATGTCTGTGCCGGCAAGTTTTTCGACTTCTCGGGTGAAAACAGGGTCACATTCGTCTCTTTTAATGACTCGGGTTGCCGCCACCATTTATCTTCTCACTCCAGATTATTGAGGAATTCTTTTAAGAGGGAAGCTGAAATTTTAGGCTTTCGCTTTTTTCTCATATTTGTGAGAGAAAACATTTTCAGCAAGATCGTGAAACAACAGTAACGAGGAGGGAGGTTTGCTGTATCCATGCAAACCCTATCTCTATTTTAGTCTCAAGATGTACCCTAACTACGATTTAAAGACCGTGAAAAGAAATTGAGGAATAAAGATCAAGGCGGCCTTGGCTCCAAATGGAGAAGAACTATGAAGGCATTGTGGTCGCTAATCGGAGTATATGACCTGTTAAACTACATAATGTCTTTTGGTCAAGATCTTTCCTTTAGAAAGGAAGGCATTATAGCAGCAGTGAACCCGGGAGGTCGAATATTGGACGCTGGATGTGGCCCTGGAACGATGACCAAGCTAACGTTTGAAATCTTTGGTAGCAATGTAGGTAAAGTTGACCTAGTTGATGCGTCTCTTCTGATGCTTTCTGAAGCGAAGACGCGCTTATCTAGATCACGCGCTCAAATTTCACTACATAGAGCCCTTATGGAAAATCTCCCGTTTCAAGATGGTGTTTTTCAAACAGTCATGTGTGGGTTCTCACTGCGAGACGTTGTTAGCATCGAAAGAGCTTTAGCTGAGATTTTTCGCGTCTTGAGAAGCAATGGGCGATTGGTGATAGTTGACCTCGGAAAGCCGGATAACAGGTTTTTGAGGGCTATGATGGGAGCTTACTGGAGGTTTTATGTGCCGCTCATGGCTAGGTTAGTGTTAGGAGAGACGGGAAAGCTTTACTCGATACTTTACACAACTTACCGTTTTTACCCAAGAAATGCTCAGTTACAAAGACTGATAGAAAGACATACGAAGAAATATGCTGCACAGGAGAAAATGCTCGGCGGAGCCTTAATCATAGTGGCTGAGAAGTGCGGTTTTACATTCTCGGCTCTGGCATAGATTCTTGAATTCGTTTTAAACTTGTTATCCGTCATATTTATATACCAAAACATATTAATAGCTAGCTCCAAAACATCGGTGATAAAAGATGCTAATGCGTTCAAACAAACACATTCTAGCAATAATTCTTCTTGCAACTTTATTTACAGTTTCAGTACTGGCGACGGTGCTTCACACACCTATCAAAGCTTCTCCTGCAGCTGAAATAGTTGCTAAACGAGTAACAGAATCTGCAGTGGTTGACGGAATAGCTTATGAGAGTTTCTGGCAAAACCTTTCCTGGACTGAATTTCCCTTAACATCAACAGGCACTGGTGGAGGGCATGTGACATCAATCAAGGTCAAAATGGTCCATAATGGAGAATATCTATTCACACTTTTTCAATGGTCTGACCCGACGGACAGTGATGACAAACTTTTAGGGTCTGAAGATAGACTTGCTATGATGGTTTCAATTGGAACACCTGAGATGGCTACACCATGCATGAAACCCGGAACAAACGGAGCGATTCTGGCTGGAGAGGCTGATCAATGGCATTGGAAAGCAGCACGATCAGACAGTGATGGCAAAAACTTCACTTACGTTTCAAGACGTGGTGTCACCTATGGACCTATGCCTCACCCCTACTCCTTCGCCATGGATGAATACATCAACACTACCGCACGCTGGAGAGAAGGGCTCAGCGAATATACTGAAATGAACGCAACTAAATATCCCTTCGAAGCAACACTGCATTTGTACGATGTCCAAGCAAAAGGGACATGGATCGGAACATCAGAAGGAGGACAATGGACCCTAGAGTTCGCTAGAAAATTTGAAACAGACGACCCCACCCGAGTTGATCATCAGTTTGCCCTAGGTGAAGAATTTAGTTTTGCTCTTGCGGTTTACGACGGCGGAGAAGGTGAAGACGAGGACATAAAGTCGATTACTACGTGGCACACTATAGAGTTGTCAAATGAACTATTGTCGCCTCCTCCTCAGGGCCCACAAGGGCCTCAAGGTGAGCAGGGACCAGAGGGACCTCAAGGCGAGCAGGGACCATCAGGTGAACCAGCATCCGAATGGACGAACTATGTGGCAATAGGAGCACTAATACTTGCGCTCATCGCAATCCTCGCAGGAGCTACGGTCTTCCGCAAATCCTAAGTCCCCTCTTCCCTTTTTTTATAAAATAAGAAACTAGGCAAAAGGATGTTTGATAGATGTGAATTTCGCGGATTCTTGGAGTTCAAGCGTGTTTGATTCCGAGTCGTTAAAAGTTTACCTTCAAGTGCTCCTTTTCCTGGGATTTTTGGAGTTCATTTTGGGACGCATTTTTCTTCACGTTGCGCAGCTTTCTGACATTCTGCTTCCATTCACTTTAATCGTAATGAACTTTGAGGCCGTCATAGAGGTTCCGATTCTAATTTCCTTCATATACATCTTTTGGAAGAACAAAAGCTCATATCTTGTAAGGGTGCTCTCTGGTTTAACTTCCTTTTTACTAGTTGTGACTATACTGCTATACTCTTTCTTGCTGGTCGGCATTCAAACTTCTGAAGTTCTATGGCTCTGCTTTCTATTCGTCGCTCTTGCCACAATCTTTGCAGCTTCAGCTAAGGGAGTTTTTGCTGAGATTAAACGAAGAAATCCGTCAAATTCTACCTTTATAGTTTTTCTAGTTTTGACGAACTTAACTTACCTTTGCCTTTATGTCTATTTTAGTTCGTTCAACCTTTCCACCTATTTTGGAATAGAAGTGCCTGAACCTACAGCGTTTTTCAGACTTGCTCAAAGCTTAATACTCTTTGATGCTTTGGTTCTCTTTTTTTATGCGTTATTAGTTCCATGTGAAAACTTTCGTTTTGATAGAAAATTGTTGTTCAAAGTTGTTCTCTTACCGTCCACAGTAGTCGCTTTACTTCTTATTGCTTCGGTCGCAATGCCAACTGGATCAAGGTTTGATATGACAGAGATTATCGCACTGGTGTTGTCTATGTGGGGATTTGCCGTGCCACAACCTCAAATCTTTCTATACGTCATCGTGTTTTGGTTCTTCTTAACGGCAGCATTGCTCTTAAGAGAGAAAGGGCAGAGAGCAAAGAATAACATCCACGTACAAGAATTCATCGCTGCTCTTCTACTATTCTTTGCCGGTTTTCTCAACACTTCTCCATACTTACTTATGGGTGTAATCGCAGTCATTCTCTTTTCTAACAAGGTGGCTTGACTAACCGTTATTTTGTCTCTTAACGTCATGTTTTGCCAGTCTCAGAGATTGATAAAAAGGAGATAGTAGCAAGTCGATTCTGTGGCTACACTGCGCACGCGGATTCGTTGATTTAGTGAAGTAAGCAAATAAAAAGGGTGAGGGCTTACACACGCGTCGTTTCTTTGCGGTGAGATTTGCGTCTGCTTGTTACTGTTGTCACTATGCCTCCGATAAGAATCATTATGATTGAAATAGTTCCCGGTTGCCTTGCAACGTGGACAACGTCTGGGCTGTGAGCCCTTTCCTCTCCATGGCAGGTGCCACAACTTTCTTCTTCGTCACCACTCCACGGATCAGATGGTGTGGGATCATAGGTCATGAGTTTGGCATGAGCAGCTGCTTCATCACTGTCATGGCATGCTAGACAAGCAAGCCGTGAGGGTTCTTCTTTCCAATCTGAAGTCTCTGAGTGACATTTCTCACAGTTTTGTACTTCCATTGGGAACGTGACGTGGGCAAACTCGTCAGAGCTAGCGAAGGGCACCAGGTCTTCAGGGTAATTGAGTGAACTTCCGTAGTGAACGCCGTGAACCTTCTTAACTATAGGTGCTGCTCCGAACCCGTTCCATCCTCCCGGGTCACCCCAACCGACCACTCCTGCTACTTGACGCTCATAGTCATGGCAACTCTTGCAGATATCAGTGTTAAACTCCACTGCGAAAAATGTTTGGTGCATCCTATTGTCTCCGTGGCAGTCCAGGCAGTTAGTGGATACAAAGGGCTCCGTCGTTGCTGTCATCACTTGAAAGTTGAGAAGTGCCCAACCGCCAAGCCCCTCAACGGTGCCTACAGGTGTCTTCCTTACTTCAACGAAGAGACTGTAAGTACCGGCTGTGAGGTTCGCGACATCAGCTAGTTGATACGTGATGTTTGTTGCTGAACGAGCGATTCTTGGGTCTACATGAGTAACATTTACGCGGAGGTCATTTTCTGGATACCAATACGTGTAGTTCTCAGTTGCCGTTGTAGTGAGAACTGGTCGGGTCTCACTACGAGGTCCTGAGACAAACAGATTGGCTCTGCTCCAAGTTCCGTTGGCAATCGTGTTCGGATCTGTTATCGCGCCAGTAGTTGCGTTCTTTATGACCACTGTAACTAGTGGTGTCTCTCCCGCCACATAGTACTCCCCATTCGCGGGTGGCGTCATACTTAACTCCACTACGTAATCGAATGGCCAAGGTTCGACCTCATGCGTAGCCGTTATGCTGTCTGATGCATGGCACGAAGAACATAGCTCGTCCGATGTTTGAGCTCCGCCGGTATGGTTCGTGCCAGTAGCAAAGTCTACGTCGTCGTGACATGAACTGCAAGCATCTCGGCTCGGGGCCAGCATATAATTGTCCCCTTCAGAACCAGTATGGCAAGTCTGACAGCTTCTTATATCCTGTGGCCAGTGGATTTCAGAGTAGTTGTGCACACTTTGCCCGTGGCCGACGATGTAGTAAGATGTGCCGTTCTCCACGCTAGGTAGATGGGCACCAGCATGGATCTTGTGGATTAAGACTTTGAAGTCAACCGTGTTCCCACTTTCTGGGTCCACAGTCTGAGGTGTATGGCAGAGTATACACAGTGCGAATTCTTGTCTAACCCCTCCGTGAAATGCGAGAGGCTCATGGCAGACATTGCAAGTATCAGTTGTAGAAACCAGTCTTGTAACAGATACCCCACTGCCGTCTGGTACAAAGGTGTATATGGCGTTTGCCACATCTTCTCTATTGTTCTTGTAGGCGAATATGCCCACCACATGTGTTGCGCTTGTGTTGTAATTTGCAGGTAATGTTGTTTCAAAAGTGAAACTAAAAGTACCAGCTTTAATCTCTGCTGCTTTACCATTCTCGCGCTCATAGGTTCCTTGAAGTGCACTAGGCAGAGCAGGGGTCATCTCCGTTCCATCGATTGTGTAGTTACTTCCAGTTTCTGTGGTAGTCACATAGTTTTCATAGCTTGTCAGCCCAGTCTGGTTGTCAACTTTTATTGCCGCAATGATAAATCGCAATCCACCTGAATCCAAATCAGAAATCTTAACTGGCACTCCATCTCCATCTGAAAGGGAGAACGTGACCACTGGTTTTCTATCGACAGGAATCTGTACATCAAGAATCGTTACATTGAGTCCATCGCCCGGAATGTAGGCACTTTCACCTGCTGGTCCTTGTTGCCCCGGCGGTCCAGTTGGCCCCTGTTCGCCTTGTTCTCCCTGCGATCCCTCTGGTCCCTGCTCACCTTGAGGCCCAGCCGGTCCAGGCAAGATTACTGCTATACCAATAGCGAGACCGCTTAATATGAGTGCGACTAAAGCTATTACAAAGACTATCTTAGTTTCCATATTTACCCCTTCTCCTTTAAAGCCCATTTATCGCCGAGAAGATATATAAAATTTTTTAGATGCTTTTTATCACAAAAATCGCTCATTTTGGCAGCTCAAGATTTAGCCTTTCTCTGCTTTTCTTTTAGCAGTTTAATCTGTTTGAGGCTTTCTGAATAGTCACAATGACGCAAAGGAAAAGCTGTGTGCAATGTTTGATGAACATGTCGGATTGCAATACGTTTTTATTCATGGCTTCAGTAAGCCAAACGAAGGCGAGAGGTAAGGAGTAGCTGTCAAGTGACTTTCAGAGAGAGGTTGATGTTTTTTTGTTTCTTTCTTACTTTCTCGTTCATTTTAGTCAGTGTATCCACTGCAGCCAGTGCACAAGAGTTGGACCATATTGGCGAGATTCAGGGACAAGTCAATTTAGTAGATGATCCTCTGCCCGACCAAAGTGTTTCATTACACAAACTTCAGAATAGTACGTGGATTCTGGTCGCAAACGCCACAACAGATGAAAACGGCAATTATACATTCGAGAATCTAAATTTAGAAGAGAGATATGAGGTCTCATTGAATTTTCAAGGCGTGCCTTACAGCAAAACAGTGAATTTCAACGGCGAAACCTCCGTTCAAATCGGCTTTACTGTTTACAACACAACCACTAGCGATGCTAACATGAAGATTCAAATGGCTAACCTTGTTGTAATCTTCGAAGAAGATGGCTTGAGGATATTTGAGGATTGTATCTACAGAAATGCTGGTTTGCGGGTTTTTAACAACAGCCAACTAAGAGCTTGGCTTCCTTCAGAAACGTCCAACTTCAAAACCTCAATTATGGATTGCTGCGTTCAGCGAACTGGAAACAAGGTTCTCCTCGACCCCATGGACCCCATCAAGCCCAATGGCACATATTATATGTGGTTGGAATATAACCTCACAATTTCCTCTTCTCAACAACAGCTTGAAAAAGAGTTAGCCTATGACACAGAGCAATTCTATTTAATCATTGAAAACGAACCTGGAGTCACCATGGAAATAACAGCTGGACTCGAAAATAAGTCAAGAACTGTACGAGTTGATAATGTAGAATACACCGTGTTCAATGGCACGAATTTAAAAGGAAACTCAACAATAAAAGTCATGTTTACTGGGTTGCCCATTCCTCCAAACTATGGACCAGTTTTATTGTGGGTGTTAATTCCATTAATTCTTGGAATCGGAGTTTTTACCTATCCCATCATCCGGAAGAAAGCTTCACAGCCTGATTTGGAGTCCAAGAAATCTATGGCATATGAGGCACTTGCAAAGCTGGATTCTGAATATGCCGCGGGAAAAATTCCTGAGGACAAGTATGAGAGACTTAGATCGAAATACAAGAAAAAAGCAATAACAATGATTCAGCAGATAGAAAAAACTAAGCCCATCCAATCACATCCTTCAAAAGCACGTCCTCCAGTCTTGGCTGAACTGCATGCTGAAGAACAGGCACTCATCTCAACTCTGCACGAACTAGAACTAAACTACAAAAAAAGATTGGTTTCTGAAGAGAGTTACCGAAAAATGAGGTTAAGATTTGAAAGTCGCAGAACCGAAGTGATTAAGAAGATAAGGGAACTAGAAACAACAGCAAACAAGAATGAAAACGGCTCAGAGGTGGACTCATGATTGGTTACGTTAGTTTGCTGCTTGCTCTAATTGCAGCTGAAGTCACAGTTTTGCTGTATATCAACGGGATATACAGAAAAGAAAATCGTCTCTTTAGTCTCGGGAGAAAGGGTGTCTGGACTATCTGCGGGCTTCTCACGATTTCATCAATGTGGCTCTTATATCTACTTCTGAGCCGCGATTTTCAAACAACCTACGTAGCTACATATACGAGTAGAGATCTACCACTTCTCTACACGATTGCAGCCTTCTGGGCTGGCTCAGAGGGCTCACTTCTCTTTTGGGCTTGGCTGCTTTCCATATTTACGGTAGCCGTAGTTATGATTAGGAAAGAAAATGATGAATTGACGTCCTACGTGGCTCCAACGCTCACATTGGTCACATCATTTTTCCTAATCGTATTGCTTTTTGCATCTGACCCATTTGCGAAATTAAACTACATGCCATTAGACGGACAAGGAATGAACCCTCTTCTGCAGGACCCAGGAATGATTTTGCATCCTCCAACTCTCTTCCTAGGATATGCAGGAGTAACCGTCCCCTTTGCCTTTGCCATTGCTGGTCTTCTGACAGAAAATGAAAGGTGGGTTTACCGCGTGCGTACATGGACGCTGTCCTCATGGATATTCTTAAGCGTTGGCATAGGGCTAGGCGGATGGTGGTCTTATCATGTGCTTGGTTGGGGAGGCTACTGGGCGTGGGACCCCGTGGAAAATGCTTCATTAATGCCTTGGTTGCTTTCCACAGCATTTCTGCACTCTGTAATGATACAGGAAGGAAAAAGAGGCATGAAAGTGTGGAACATATTACTGATATCCCTAACCTTTTCACTAGTGTTGTATGCAACTTTCTTAACTCGGAGTGGAATCATTCAATCGGTTCATACCTTTGCTCGCTCGCCAATAGGTTACTATTTTCTAGGCTTCATTCTGGTGATTCTAGCCACGACGCTGGGGCTGATTTTGATAAAGCGTGGATTCTTGAAAAGCCGAAATATTTTCGAGGCTTATCTTTCTAAGGAAACCGCTTTTCTGTTTAATAACTTGATCTTTGTGGTCTTGACTGCATTAGTTTTCTATGGAACCACTTTTCCGCTGGTTTCTGAAGCCATTCGAGGTTACCAAGCAAGTATTAGATCGGGATATTTCAATGAAACCTTTGTTCCTTTAGCTTTGGTTCTTATAGTGCTGATGGGTGTTTGTCCATTAATCGCTTGGAGGAAAGCATCAGGCGCGAGTCTTAGAAGAAACTTCACTCACCCATTGGCACTGACCGTCATCGCGTTAGTTATAGGATTTTTCCTGGGCATTACAGATCTTGAGGGAATAATCACGAGTGGAGTGGGTGTGTTTGCAGTTTCATCAATTGGGGTAGAGTTTTACAGAGGGGCCAAAGCTGAAGGAAATGTTGGCAGATGGAAACGCCTTAGAAATCTCGGCTCAGCTATTAGGCGGAATCGGAGAAAATATGGAGGTTACATAGTACACCTTTCAATCATATTACTGGCGATAGGCATAGCTGGTTCCACTTTATACGAGGACACGATGAGCTTTTCGCTCAGCGAAGGTGAGTCTTTCAACACAGGAAGTCACGAAGTTAAATTGATGCAGATTAACACGTATACGGACAGCGATAAAGTCATTACCAGTACGTGGCTGGAGATCTCCCAGAATGACAGAAAAATTTGTGATGCTTACCCTTCGATGACGTATTATCATGCGCAAGGACAGTGGATCAGGAATGTGCATATCCACACGATGTGGTTTGATGACATATATACGATATTCGTTGGTGTAGAAAATGACAAAGCCAGCCTCACTTTCAAGACTATTCCTTTAATGAACCTTGTTTGGTTTGGGATAGTCGTTCTGGTTGGTGGAACGATTGTTGCTCTATGGCCGAAAAGGGAGAAATAATGAAATGATGACCAAAAAAGCACTGATAGCTCTTCTGATAGCTACAGGTTTGCTCTTTCAGATTGTGATGTCAATCGAAGTCGAGGCTCAAACAATTGAAGAGATTTCGAAATCTCTAATATGCCCTTGTGGCTGTAACAAGACTCTAGATGGCTGTTACTGCGACACAGCTGCTAAATTGAAATCCGATATAGAACAGATGATAGACGAAGGAAAAACCAAAGATCAAATAATTGCAGAATTCCAAGCTAACTATGGTGACCAGATACTTGTAACGCCGCAAAAGAGTGGTTTAGAACTGACATTATGGACGTTTCCCATAGTTGCATCAATCATCGGAACCATAGTAATCTATCAGCTGGCTCGAAAGAAAGCTTTCATTCCAGATTCTGAGATTAAATCCCCTATTGCCGAAGCTGGAGAGGATGAAGGACCTCGTGAAGAAGAAGGAGAAATAGAGAAGTATGAAGAGTACTTCGAAAAGGAGTATCGGAAATTTAAAAAGGATTTGGAAAAGGAAAAAGACCAATAACATCAAACAGACTGGTTTGTACCGCTACTTACCGCATGCTTTCCTTTCCTTTTTCGTCTAATGACGCCGAAAACAAGCAAGAGAGTAGACAGCGAAACAGCAACCAAAACTATTGATTCAAGGATGGGTATGCCTCGTAAAGAAGATCCGGGGAAGGAATTTGGGTCTCCCGGAAATGTGCCCGCTGCAAGTTCCTCCCCATTGACAAAGCCGTCTCCGTCTGAGTCCAGATTAGATGTTGCGTTCATATCCAAACCTAGCTTCAAATAATCTTCTCCAAAGACATTAAGTGGTCCTTTCCCAGACGATGCAGTATGGCAGACATTACAATAACTTTTCAGAGACTGGGGTAGATCCTTTACATACTCAAATCTAGCTTTCGTTGGCGGTAAAGCGATAAGAACACCGACCGTTATGGAGATCAAAACGATTGCGACAAAATTGAGAAGAATACTCTCGCATTTCCTGTCCATTTTCATTGTTTATACAGCCTGTTAGCTTAACTTTTTCCTATATGTTGGTATTGTAGAAAGTTTTAAAGGAGTATTTATATGCATTATTCTCATCGATGCAGATAAGGAAGGAAGTGTAAACCAACGTGGAAATCCGTAATGCTATGTATATTGTCATCGCGATTTTCGTTAATGTCACTGCCTCCTACGCAGCTTTCGTAGCCGCTCCTCCAGAAGAGACCATGGGTGATCTTTACAGAATTTTCTACATACACACTCCTGCTGCTTGGGTGTGCTACCTTTCCTTGGGCATTGCTCTGCTAAGTAGTGTACTTTTTTTGGCTAAGAGAAAGTTCATCTACGACACTCTTGCTGAGGTCTCAGCCATCTTAGGGCTGATTTATGGAGCAATAGCCTTGATGACTGGCTCCATCTGGTCTGAAGTGGCTTGGGGGGCTTACTGGAATTGGGATCCACGTCAAACTACAACACTCATATTATGGATTGCGTACATGGGATATGTTTCACTACGTCTGTCCATCGGAAACATCGAGAAGCGAGCATCAATTGGTGCTGTCTACAACATTTTAGCCTTCACTACTGTTCCTTTGAGTTATATGTCTGTTAGACTTTGGCAGACACTTCATCCACAAATAGTAACTGGCACAGGGATCTCTATCACTCAGCCAATGTTGGAAACGCTATTTTTAAATCTCCTCGCAACGACTCTTGTTTATCTGTTAATGCTCAGGGCTATGTATGGTCTGTGGCGTGCACAAGACAGAATTGGCGTGCTTACCTATGAAGTGGAGATGTGAAAAACTTGGTGTTTGAACTTTTCGTCGTATCGGCTATATACTGGGGAATCATTCTAATTATGTTCCTCTGGCTTGGCAAACGCTTATCC
>CAYGBS010000047.1:0-13073 GCA_964348215.1 uncultured Candidatus Bathyarchaeia archaeon | reverse complement strand
CATCTTCGCCAGTACTGCTCTCGCCATAGAATGGGCGGGGCTTTCACTAAATATGTACGTCTACACCGACGATTTCTTCAAAATCCTCGGTGTACCGCCATTAATCATTGCTTACTGGATAGTAATAGGTCACACATCTTGGGTTGTTTACAAGAAATTCGGTTGGATCACTGGACTATTCACGGGCATAATAATAGACCTACCTTTTGAATTCTTAGCTTTTCATCTTGGGTGGTGGACATGGATTCCCAGCTGGTCTCCTGCCATATTCTTCAATGCTCCAATTGCAAACTTCGTGGTATATTTAACTGTGAGTTTAGGAAGTATCCTCACATACAAGTGCACAACGAAAGCATCGCTGTAACAGAGAGCGCATATACAGGGTTCAAACATTCCGTTTTCTGTCCTCCCGTGATCGAGCTTGACGGTTCGATTTAAATAAGCGGTACCTGGACAAGCGTGGCCAACCAGATTTGGCATATTTCAGTTTGTCTGGATTCTTCTTCAACCAGTTCATCATATGAAAGAAGCTCTTCGCCCTCTTCTTCTCTCTCTCCTCCAGCGGCTCATAACCTAAGTTTCTTATCTCGTCGAGATACGCGGTCTCCGTAAGCCGTTGTGGCTCCCCAGTCACTTTAACTCTGCGGACCCGGTTGCTGCCATACGTCTTTCCCAAGTCCTTGGACGCTCGGTCGAAGATATAGCCCTTGCAGATGCGGATCGGTTCATCCAGCTTAAGTTTCAGTTTATCGAGCAGACGATACACGATTCTTGAAGCCTGCTTCAGATACTCCTTTCTCCGAAATCGTTGAGTTTGAAAATACTTGACATCCAAGATTCCATACTTGAATTCTTCAGTCTCATGACGAAAAGCCCCAATGACCACACCGAAAAGAAGGTCTCCAACACCAGCATCATCAATAGTTATTGTCAACTAAGCCCCGCTCCATTGCTCAAGGAGATACATAGGCAGATATAAATACTTGAAATGCCCGTCGGAACCCTTGCACACAAACCTTTTTATACCTTGGTTACTGTTCAATGAAATTGTCACACAGGTTTATGCTTGAATTGTAGAAGTTTTTAAGGGCTTCTGGAGACTACATGAATTTTTGTGACAGGAAATTAAGATGACAAATCAAAATTTCAAAGATTTACCATTAAGCTCAGAGGTCATGAGAAGTATCGAAGAGCTTGGATTCAACAGCCTTTTTCCAATTCAGGCTGAAGCAATAATCCCATTACTTGAAGGAAAAGATGTTATTGGACAAGCAAAAACAGGGACAGGCAAGACTGCGGCCTTTGGAATTCCAATGATCGAGCGTCTCAATCCAAAAGTTAACTGTGTTCAGGGCTTAATACTGGTTCCAACACGCGAACTCGCTATGCAGGTTGCAGAACACATAGGACGCCTCAGCAGGCACACAGCTTTCAAAGCATTGCCGGTTTATGGAGGCACATCCATTCGAAAGCAAATAGCAGCATTAAAGAGGGGTGTCCACGTCGTTGTTGGTACGCCGGGGCGGATAATAGACCATTTGAAACGGGGAACCTTGAGGCTGTCAACAGTGAAGATTGTTGTTCTCGACGAGGCTGATAGGATGCTTGACATGGGGTTCATAGATGACATGGAATACATAATTTCCAAGACGCCAACGAACAGGCAAACAGCACTCTTCTCAGCAACCATAGACCAAAGAGTAATGGATGTGTGCGATAGATACATGAAGGAACCTGAGAAAATACTCGTGAGCAAAGACGAGATCACTCACACACAAATAGACCAATACTACATGGTTGTGAACCCAGCGAACAAGTTTAATATTCTATGTGATACTTTGAAGGAAGACCATATAGAACGCGCCATAATATTCTGCAGAACGCGCAAATACACAAACATCCTAGCAGACAGACTAAGACAACAAGGATATGACGCAAAGCCGTTGCATGCAGGGTTCACCCAATCACAAAGAGACTTCGTTGTAAACGCCTTTAGAAAAGGAGAATTGGGTTTACTGATTGCGACTGACATCGCTGCAAGAGGTCTAGACATACAGGGAATAACACACATAATAAATTATGATATCCCGTTAGACGCATTGGTCTATTTTCACAGGATAGGACGAACAGCAAGGCTGGGCGGGAAGGGAACCGCAATAACGTTTGTTGGCTACGGAGAACTTTCACGATTCCAGAGGATAAAGACCCTAACGAAGACCACGATAGAGGAATTGGAACCAAATGAACCCTGTTGGATAAAGCAATAGTAGGGCGGTAGAAAAACCCATCTAACTAAGACTTCACGAGAGTCCCCATTTGTGTTAATCTGCTCTCTCTTCAAAAGCCAATTCCAAAACCGAAGTCAAGTATCATCTGGTTGACTGTGGTTCTTTTACTGGTAGCAGGTTCTCTCTCATCCACAGCTGTATATATCGAAACTCGATATAATTCGAGCCTAGAACTCCACATTTATTCTAGAAAAGTTTTCTATATTCAAACTAGGAGTGCTGGGAAATGCAGTATTGTGAGAGACCTGAAGTCCATGCTTTGCAAGGAGAAGATGCGATCAAAGCCCTTGATGAATACATAGATGAAATACGAGAGAGCCCGCCAGAAGAGTTGACAGAAGGACAAGCTGAAGCCATGATCAAACTAGCCAAAGGACTCATTTCTGTTATCGATGAAGAAACGACCGTTTGGGAAACTGCCAAGCACTCTCATCTGATGCCTGCAGTAGAAACAGCTTTTGAAGGATGCATCTCTCGCATTTTGCGACAATCGCCACAAACACACTTTTCAAAGGATGCAGACACTCAAAGGGAATTCCACCCATATCCACAGCCAACAAACTTGAAGATTGTGTAAGTTGCCCCACATTCTTTCTCTCTTTTTATGCAGGAACCGGCATAAGCAGTGAGCGTATGCTCGAGCCAACACTGCCCCATCTATTAAGGATTAGTTGGATATTCTGTCATTATCTACGTTTCATAATCCTTACGTCTTTCGGTGACTATATGATTATTGCAGGCCTGCTCTGAGGAATGAGTTTGACGCCTAATGGAAAGAAGAAGCAGTTTCTACTTTATTCTCATGTTGTTCCCTTTTGCTGCTGGGCTTTCGATGTACTCACGACTCTATATGCTATAAATTATCTCGGCGTGGCACGAGAAGTAAACCCTTTAGGCTGGCCCTTTGGAGCTTGGGGTGCGTTGATATTTTATATTCCAGCTTTCATATTCACCTACCTGCTTCTATTCAGAATGCAAAATAGATTCTCTGTCTGGATTGCGGCTCTAATAACAGTCATGTCGCTTGGACTCGGGGCGATGAATTTGTTGGCAGGGCTACATAACGCTAGTGTTGCGAGTTCATTTGTCGGAGCAATGTAGAGTTATCCTTATGCGCAAGCCTCCTGAGTAGCTTGCTTTGTGGCACGATATGCACACATTTTCGCATGTTTGATGGTAATTGTCGAAGTTTCAGAAATTACAATGGCGTGACAGTTTACGGCTGTTACAAAAGCAACTCCATCAATATTCTATCACTGTATGTTCCGTCGCGGAATTTTATGTCTCGAACTAGTCTACCGCATTCTTTATAGCCGCATTTTCTGTAAACGTTCGTGACGTATACGGAGAGTTGGAGAATCTCAAATCCACGTTTCTTGGTGATTTCAATGAACGTTCTTGTGAGCATTGTTCCTAATCCCCGGTTGCGGTAGCCATCTCGGATGAATATGCCGAACTCTGCTACATGTGCCCTTTTGTCGGTGCGGGGGTGGATGCTCGCACCACCAACCAGCTTACCATCGACTCTGGCAACTAAGTAGAGCATCCCCGTCTTGGTGCCACGTTCAAACCATCTTCGCTCCTCTTCCATGTCAGTTATTTCATCATTCATGAAGAGGTACCTTCCTTCGCGGATTACACTGTTGAGGGCTTCTACAACCTCTGGCAAATCTCCTTTCTTTAACCAATCAAGTGCAGCTGTTCGTCCATCTTCTAGTTTAGCCGTCTTGAAAACCATTATGATGCTCCAGCGTAAGAAGAGATTTAGCATAAGTTAATAAGCTTGTAGTACGCTCGTAAGCAGCTGCTAGTTTCTCTACTTTCATGGCTTTTTGGCTTTGAAAAGCAGAGTGTAAGGTATCCTTCGCCATGTATCATAATCTTTCAAAAATCCTTTTTCATAATATGGAATCCTTTCAATTTCAGCTTGGGACATCTTGTCGAGAGGATAAGGCCTAGGTTCCAAAATTCTTTCCACAACGAACCCAGAAGATACTAAAGGGTTAAAATAGTCTTGAAAGGTTCGACCATATCCGTAAAACTCAGCAGCTTTTCCCTCAATCTCCCATTTCCACATTCGCTTTCTTCTGTCAAAGTAATTACCTAAGCCCCATAATCTCCTCCCGCCATATCGAACAACCCTTCCCCTATTTGCAATTGGATGAACAACGCAGAAAACAAAAATCCCATCCCTTCTTAGTACTCTGAAGGCCTCTCTGAATGTCTTCCTGAGATTCTCTGAGTATCCTACTGCACAAGACGAGAGAACAATATCAAAACCCTCATCATGTAAGCTCAGATTCTCCATAGTCGCTACTATAAAAGAGGCTTCAACATTTTGCTTCCTAGCGAGGGTTCTAGCATAATTGATTTGTTCGTCAGAAATGTCCAAACCAACTGATCTAGCACCCCATTTAGCCAGTACTATAGCATTTTGACCCCCACCACAACCCACTTCTAACGTATCTTTATCTCTGACCTCCCCAAGCAACCCAAGTTCTGATTCACCACGCGATATAGGTCCGTAATGTACATCTTCAAGGGAAATTCGTGTCTTTTCTTGGTAACCTTTTGAAATGATGTTCCAGCCCTTCTTCGTTAACATCCTGCTCACTGATCAATTCTGCTGAATTAAGAAGAGCCTTCTTCAGTTTATTGTTTGTGGCAGAAGCTCCAAGCATCAGTGCATGTTAAAATGCTACATAGAAAAGATTAGATCAGACATTAACGGAGATAAATAGTGATTCTACAGCAGCTAACTATACGAAATGATACGCAATGTATACGCAAACCAAATAAACCACAATAAGGCTTATTTTCTCGAAATACTAGCGGCCATAGTCTAGTTTGGTTAGGACATCAGCCTGCCACGCTGGCGACCCGGGTTCAAATCCCGGTGGCCGCACCTCAGGTGTTAGACGAGATAAGTAGTTTCTGTTGCATTTTTGCTGTCTGAATTCTTTGTTGGATATTCTTGTGTGCGGAAAAGGAGAGCACTAAACTTTCTGTGTTTGCACCTCAACCTCATTTAACGCCTCAACTAGTCTTACTTTATCTGCGCCTCTTATTCCCTTCCAATCCAAAACGACTTTTTCAACTCTCTCGAATGTCCGCTCAACACATTGCCTTATAGTTTGCGCATCTACTTGTCCAATAACATACTTCGGAATTATGTGGCCGAATGCAAAGGGGCCATCTAGCGCCATACGTGTGAACTTTCTGTTATAGTGGGGTCCGCCAATGCCGACTGCAGCAGTTGAGTCTTTAGGGAGTTTCACAATCGGTGCCATTGCCCCGTGGGCTACTGCTTCTGCAGCCTCCACGTCTTTCCAATTTGCTGGTGAACTTCCAAGCTCCACGAACATCGTTGGTGTATCTAGGGATGGTCCATGGTGCGTGCATTCGTATGAAACGTGATAATCTAAGCCCAGTTTGTCTTTTTGCTGTGCTATTTCCAGCAGTGCTGTTTTCATTGCGTTTGCTGGTGCTACGGATACTTTTCTTGGCATGCCGCCCTTTTCTGCCTTGTTCAGGTTGCCCGGAGTGTGGACTGAGAGTGTTGCTTTGCCGCTTTTGCTGCTATGCCGGGAGATATAGATTATAAGTTGAGGCTTAAAGTTGTCTGTGATGGCTTGATAGTATATGGCTTCCTTGTTGATTGTCACAAGTTTCACCTCGTTGCCGTGTACTGCTTTATGGTAGATTGGACTGCTGTGAAATCTCTCCGATGATTCCTCAAAGTCATATTGAACTAGTAGTCGTTGCTGAATATTGATGCTTGCCATGTCTTTTGTGGAAGCAACTATGAGAATCATCTCTGATGCTCCATTACCTGACTTGAGGCCTATGACGAAGTTTAAGCTTTCCATAAAACTTAAATCCAATAGATCTGGCTTGTTGAAAAAAGGCTAGTGATGTGATTATGAGACACTTGATAAATTTCAAACAGTGGGTCCCAGAAGAGGTACAGTTTCTTGTTGATAAAGCCATAGAGATTAAGAAGAAACCGTCCAAGTATCGAACTGCGTTGCAAGATAAGTCTTTAGCGATGATTTTTCAGAAGACATCTACTCGAACACGTGTGTCCTTTGAGGTTGCAATGACTCAGCTTGGCGGTCACGCAGTCTACATGAATTGGCTTACAACCCAGTTCAAGCTGGCTGACATTGGTGATGAGGTAAAATATCTTTCGCGTAACGTTGACTGTATCGTAGCGCGGCTGAAAAGAAATGTTGACTTGATCAAAATGGCCTCTGCATCGCAGGTGCCCGTCATCAACGGTTGTGACGAGAAGTATCATCCTTGCCAAGCCATTGCTGATCTGATGACGATAAAGGAGCATAAAGGCAAGTTGAAGGGGTCAAAGCTGGTTTACATTGGCGTTCACAACAATGTCTGCAACTCCCTAATTGAAGCCTGCACCATGACAGGCATGCATATTACAACCGTGACACCGATTGTTCATGAGCCTGCACAAGATGTAGAGCTAGTGGAAAACGCAAAGAAAACTGGGCTATATCATACTACGCTGGATTTAACAAATGCAGTTAGGGACGCTGATGCTGTTTACACGGACACATGGGTTGACATGGAGCTGTTCCTAGACCCAAAATTCAAAGAAGAGAAGAAGGAACGCGTCAACCTTATGACACCATACCAAATCAACAGCAAGCTGATGACAGGCAGCAGTGCGTTGATCATGCATGATATGCCTATTCATAGAGGCTACGAGATAAGCGGCGAAATGGTAGAGGCACCTAACAGCGTAATCTACGATCAAGCTGAAAATCGTCTGCACAGCGGGAGGGCTATACTGCTAAAGCTCCTCAACAAGATATGAAAATCCAGCTGTTCAGCCGCTGAACTTTAGTGTCTTCTATTTCAATATCATCTGAGTGAATTGCTCTGGCTTAAAATGCTGCAGGTCTTTGTATGTTTGACCTACACCAATGAACAGTATGGGTTTCCCGGTTACATATGCTACGCTTAAAGCTGAGCCTCCTTTTACATCGGCATCTACCTTCGTCAAAATAGTTCCATCTATGCCGACACTCTTGTTGAACTCTTCAGCCTGCGTGACTGCATCGTTTCCCGTTAAGGCGTCAACCACTAGCAAAGTTAGATCAGGGTTTACGACACGCTTGACCTTCGCCAACTCATTCATCAGATTTTTGTTAGTTTGAATTCGGCCCGCCGTGTCTATGAGCACCACATTTATTCCATGTGCCTTTGCATGCTTTATCGCATCAAAAGCCACTGCTGCAGGATCAGCGCCGTAACTGTGTTTGATCATTCGCACACCGAGTCTTTTGGCATGTTCTTCTAAGTGCTCAATGGAACCAGCGCGGTAGGTGTCACTGCATGCCAGAACAATTGTGTAACCGTTTTTCATGTATAATTTAGCGATCTTCGCGATGCTTGTTGTCTTTCCCGTGCCGTTGATTCCAACAAATGTGATGACCAACGGCTCTCCGCCTTTTTGCTTCTTCCCGGCCATTTTGAGTAAATCTACTTTTCCGCCGGTGTTTAGGATTTCCAGCAAGACTTCATGTAGATTCTTTCTGACAATCTCTTTTCGGTCTTTTAGTCGCTTTACCTCAAGTCCATCCAGCCTTTTTTCCATTTCGTCGCATATCCGTTCGGCAACTGGAAGGGCTACATCGTTTTCAGCAAGGCTTAGCTTAAAATCTGAGAGAACTGGACGCAGTTGTTTTGCCTTTAGTTCAGTAGTTGTGATCCTGTCAACTAGACCGCTAAGTCCCGCTTTTAGTTTGTCGAACACCGCCAGTTTGCCTCCTACTGCTCAGTCTAATAGATATCTCGTCAAGCTGCTGTCTATATGTCTGCATCCGCTCTACAACCTGACCTAACTGCTGTTGAAGAGTGTTCCTAGACCTTTCGAGCTCCTCAATGCGTCTCTTTACTATCTGTTTGGCTTCTTCTCTATGCTTCTCTACCGACACGCCAGCGCCCATGCCAACCACTAAGCTTTCGGTTGTGGCAACTTCAGCCTTTACGAAAGAGCCGCCGCCGATTGGCACAAGTAACGGAGAGCCTTTCTTTTCCTTTTCCAATCCTTCTATCGTTGTGGATGCAAACGAGAGTTCTGTCATAGCGGCGTTTACCAAGTTTATTCTGTTCTGTAATGCTTCTGCTGTGCCTTCTAAGCGCCGAAGGTCGGTCAGCAGTTTTCGAAAGGTGTCCTCGTCGCTAGACATTTGCTTCTTCCTCCAGAAGCAGCTTTCTTATGAGGGGGCTTTCAACTTCCTCGGGGGCAACCTCTTCTACTTTCGAGATTCTAATTTGGAAGCGTTTGGCTCGGTGTTTGCTTCCCAGTTCCATGTAGATTTTTTCCTTTGCATTCTCAGGTTTCAAGGCTGCAATTTCCTTTCTGAAGGTTGTTCTCAAGTTAGGTTTTGTTATTTCGCCGGTGACTCGGAACACTTTGACTTCACTCATGTCATTTCACCACATCAAGAGCTTGACCCATTATAAACATTTCAGGACCTGTTGTGAGGAATCCAGCCACTACATTATTGCTGTTCCCTATTAACCCTGTGGCTACGTAAGGTATTCCACAGTTGATGCTTCCAACATCCACAGGAACCTTTAAGACTTCCTGTAGGAGCTGTCTTTCTTCCTCCTTTATCATTGGATGCGCCAAGACACCTTTGTTCGTGGCCAATGCCAACGAGCCTACGTACGGCAGACCTGCGATTTCTCCAGAGACGACTTCAACACCTAAGGTTTCAGAGATTTCTCCGATAGCCCTCGACTTAAGCCTCGGGTCAACGATAGCCCCATGATCATTTGCGAGGACCAAGTTCCCATAGGCTGTTTTTTTGGTCTTCATGACAGTCAGGTTCGAATCGTCAGCCGTTTCCTTCAAAATCTCCAGTTCACTTCGCCGTACATAATGGGGCAAGAGAACTCCGTTCGTGTTAGCACATACTAAAGCCCCCACGACTACAGAGCCGCCAATTGTTGTATTGGCCACTTTAACATGTAGCCATTCCTCAACCTTGCCGGCCTTTGTCTCAGGTGCTTGCGGGGGTATTATGGCGATTTCATCGGTGGATAGTGAGTAAACTCCTATGCTTGCGCTTCCAAACAGGCTTAGCAAGAAGATTGCCAACTGCCAGTCTCCTAGGATAAGAAGACAGTTACATTGCCCACATCATCTTTGGCAACGCGTACTCTTAATTTTCGAGGAGGCTTCTCAATTCCACGACTCCAGATCTTCTCATTAACTTCATTGCTGATAATTATCTTTCCCGCTTCCTCTCCCTCACTTTCGAGGAGGCCTTCGCCAACTTTCATATGTTTTTGGACAAAGCTCTTGATAATGCGCATGGCTTTTGGAGCCCGCTTTTTAGCTGGCACTATCCATGCACGTCCTAGAGGTATAGTGTAGATTCTTTCTTCCACAAATTCCTCTTCCTCCTCTTCTCTCCGACGGGAAGGTATCTCTTCAACCTCTTCCTCTTCGAAAATCTCCTCCTCAACTACGTCTTTGTCAGTTTCGGTCTCTTCTTCTAGTCTGGGTTCTCTTGAAACATCGCTTTCTTCTGCAAGTTCTTCCTCAGGTTCTTCTTCTTGAACTTCCTGTTTTGCCTCTTGAGTTTCCTCTGTCGTATCCTCCAAAAGAACGCCTCCTCTATGCCTTTAATTTGGAACGTCGCCAATGCCTGCTCTTCGGGTGTCTTCTAACTCTTCCCAGAGTCCTAGCTACTACCCAAGTAGGGACTGGTTTTTTCTGCTTTCCCGCTTTTGCCAATCTACGTTTTCTTGCAGTTGGTTTGTTTCTAGCCATAATCATTTCCTCCTTATCTTGATGTCTCGACGTTTAGACTGTAATCGGGCTAATATCTCCTTCAGTTGGTCATCGCTAACGGGTGTCTTAAGGCGGCCTGCCTGAGCGAGTTGTATGAGCTGAAGCTCGATCTGTCCTGTGAATTCGGGCTTTACCATTTTTAGATTTGCAAGACGTTGCCTAGCCTCTGAAGAAAGTATGCGGCGCAGTATTGCTTGCTTCTGCATTTCGACTTGCTGCTGCACTTGAGCTCGCTGTTGTTCTTGAGAGAGCCTTTTCTGGAGTTCTCGCATTCTTCTTTTGCGCAACGCTTCGATTTCTTCGTCTTCGCTCACTGTCTTCTGTCTTCCTAGTACTTTGCGAGTTCAGGCATTTTCTTCTCCAGTTCACCTTTTATCTCAGTGGCTATTGTGTCCAGTAAGCGTGTTCCTTCGCTTGTTAGCACTCTTCCTTGTCCTTTCAGTTTTTCAACAAGTCCTGCTTCTTCAAGCTGTTGAAAGAGCTTTCTGATGTTGCTTCCTCCGCCTTTTCTTACATGCTCTGGGCGGGTTCCAAGGTCCTTTCTACCGCCATATTGTGCTCTGAGTCTTTCTACTCCGATTGGCCCCTTTGTGTAGGTTTTTCGAAGTAGTGATGCACAGCGTGTGTACCACCAGTCAGGGTTTCGTGGTTGCTGCGTGGCGTATGAGCCTGTTTTCACATATGGTGTCCATAGAGGCGGAGTGACTTGGTCTATGTTGTCTTTTATGTACTTAGCCAGTTTCTTGATGAACATCTGCGTGGGGACATCGTATGGTGTTGGCAAGGTTCTTACCTGTGATTGTTTTCCTTCAGAAGATTTATGGAGCTTCTTATAAAGGCTTACTCTTATGGTTGCAATGTTCAGTGCAAAAAAAGATGCTGTTTTATAATGATGAAGATTTGCATGTGGCATCCGTATGTAAATTTGAAAGAGAAAAGGGGAAAGCTTTTAGATATAAAGGCGCTCTTCAAATTTACTTAGGAGACTTATAAATGTCAGAAAAAGAGACAATTGAAAAAGTCAAGGCGAGACAGGGCGTCTTCGCAAAGATTCAAAACGTTCTTACCGGAGGTTACGGAACGAAAGAGGACCTGCGAGAGCTTGACAGAAAGCTTCGCAGCTATTACTATGCCGACTTCAAAGCCTTACGGCATAGATGGGAGGAGATATACTTGGCAGGCTTAAACGCTGGGCAAGAGGCTGCAGGAGAACACTTGAAAAAAACAATCCAAGTCTTGGATAGGGTTGCTGAAAAGGTCAATCGTGCTGATTATGGATATGCAGGCCTGTGGGACCGTAAAGGAAGCATACGAGAAAAAGAGCTCGCTCGCGTATTTAACTACGACAAAACCTTAGAAACAGCTCTCAGCGATATAACAAAGGCTGTGGACGCCTTACATCAAGACAGCGAGTCAGAGAAATGGGACACCCTGGAAGCCAAAGCGAAAAACATCAAATCTTTAATACTTGATTTTGAATCTAAGTGGAACGAGAGAGAAGAAGAGTTTAGACCTTTGGAGATGTAGATTAATGCCAGCAATTGAAAAAGTTTCTTGGGATCAGGCGGGAGAAGAAGATATCGCTTACAGATTTCCAAAGCTCTCTCTCAAATACGGAAGCCAGGTCATTGTGAAAGAAAATCAATGGGCTGTCTTCTTTAGAGATGGCAAAGCCTACGACGTTTTTGGCCCTGGAAGACACACTATAACCAGCAAGAATGTTCCACTCTTAACCGGAGCTCTAAGAGCCATCGGCATTATTGGCGACATTTTTGAATGCCAAGTAGTTTTCGTCAGCAATAGCCAATTCAGAGGAAACTTCGGCGGAACAGCCTATTCAGCGCCAAGCGGCGACGTGAAATACCAAGCCGAATTAGGATTCTACGGGTATCTCCTGTACAAAGTCGAAGACCCAAAACTTTTCGTCATGGAGTTCTTCGGCAACCGAGGAGCGACCACAACGCAAGACATTGAAAACTACATACGAGGGTTCATAAATGAACGCATCATCGACGAATTCGGAAACTTTGACACGTTCACAGTTGTAAAAAACGTGGACGTAACAACCGACAAAGTAGGCTTGAAAATCAGCGATGAAGCCGCAAGAATTGGGTTAAAGATCATAGATTGTGTGTTCGAGGGCGTCAAAATTCCAGAAGAAGCCAGAAGATTTGCCTCCAGAATTGGAGCACAAGCTATGACGATGCAGTACATGAAGGAAACAGCGTCAGAACTTAAAGGAACAGGAGGCGGCGGAGCAGCCGCTGCTGGAGTTGGAGCAGGACTGGGCTTAACCATTCCCTTCATGATGGCTAAACAATTGCAGGAGGCTCAAGCAGGAAAACCTCAAGAAATAGTGGTTTGTCAAAAATGCGGCGCCAAGAACACTGCGGGAATGAAGTTCTGTGGAAACTGTGGAACAAGCCTACTCCCGAAACCGACAATTGTATGCCCGAACTGTAAAACGGAAAACCCGGCAACCAACAAATTCTGTGGAAACTGCGGCAAACCTATACCTCAACAACCAGCCACCGAAGTAACTACCTGCCCCAAATGCAACACAAAGAACCCTGCGGGAACAAAATTCTGCGGGAATTGCGGAGCAAAACTCCAATAAGAACCCAACACACCCCCATTTCTTCTTCCGAAACTGTTACTCACGAAATATGTCTCCCCAAGCCCAAGCTTGCGGAACATGTAATGCTAATAAAGAGATCGTCAGCAAGCATATAAGGAGGAGGCATATCGGGGACCTTGCTCTCAACTTACAAGCACACCTAATTGTATCGGCAGAACCGCTTTATGGTAAGCTGTCCCATTGAAATATGTAACTTCAAGCGCTACAGTCATCTCGTGATCAACGCTGTTCTCGTCGAGAAACACCCAATACGAAACGATTTCAAGCTGACAGTAGTCCGGCTGGCCTACACCAAGAACCTCTATGTAAGACT
>CAYGBS010000046.1:0-13214 GCA_964348215.1 uncultured Candidatus Bathyarchaeia archaeon | reverse complement strand
TTTTCTGCACCTCAATATTATACAAACGTATAGCGTTTGGGTCCTCAAAAATGTCTACAGAAGTGCTGCCATCGTTATCAGAAAACCTAACAACAAGCGAATGAACGAAACCACTACGAATACTCGTAGAGGCAGTCAGATGTACAGTTAAACCATCGTTTTTGTAGAATGGCCATGCTGGGTCGTTCTCATGATACCAGTATATAACTGCGTTTACTTCAAAAAAAGCCGCATCAGCACTATATACGTTTGTTAAGTTCTTAGACATATAGAGCTCCTCCATAATTCCTTTCTCGGCGGGTCTCATCATACTCCATTTGACTGCCTCTGCTTTCACAATTTCAGGTTTCAAAGGTTCTTGTAGAATGCCAGTTAACCTAAAGCCTACCAACAAGCCAACAGGGATTACAATCGATAAAAGCGTGATGGAAACCCATCTTCTCCTAGAGCTCTCCAAGCAGCTCTCCCCGTCGATCCACTACTACTGGTATATAGCATTCCGTTAATAAATTTTACGTATTTTTGCATAGTTTGACAAACATTTACAAACATTTACATCTACCGCGTCATCAAAACAAGTATACGGTAGAGGTTTCAGCAGCCGCCGCTGCTAGGAGCAGGATCACCACCAACACGTAGAGAGACGCGCACTCCTTCGCGGCTTGTCTTAAGGCAGCCCGCCTCGAAACGTCTTGCCACCCCGCCCAGATCGGCTTGAGCCAAGACAGCCCTAAAACCGCGCCGGCTACGCCCGCTATGACGTAGCCTTCTCCTCCGAGGAGAAGCGTTGGAAAAGCAGCTAGGAAGGCCGCTGTGGACAGCTGATTCAGCATGAGCCCCAATAAAGCCCCCCTCACCACAAGCAAACCGAAGGAGAGGCCGAAGAACAGCTGCCCGGACACCGTGACCAGCAAGAAGCCGCTTACAACGAGGTTGAAGAGGAAGATGCTCACAAACATGACGACCCAACCACCTGCATCCACAGGGGCGCGTTCCACACCCCGCTCCCCGAGCAACACGGGCTGCCTAGCCGTCAGCAGCGCGGCGACAACCATCGAACTGAAAAGGGCAACATTCAGGAACGAGAAAAGCCAGTCCCTTTTCAAAACCAAACCCAGAGACGAGACGAAAAACTCCTTCACCAAGCCAAACCCGAATGCCACATTACACAGCACAATTCTAATAACATTTAGGCACAGTCGTCACCTCGTATACAGGCAAAAAATTGAATAAAGAAGAATTTTCATTCTACGTTGGTCACCTTGAAGAAGAAGACAGCACTTGGGCTTTCAAGCTTTCAATTCATGGCAATGGCGCGCAGAGGATTGTTCTACACTTTCCTGTCCATCTATCTAAGAGTATCCTTAGGGCTCTCTGTCACTGCAACAACACTGCTCGCAAGTCTCAGCATGATAGCCAACAGCGTTTCGCAGACCTTTGTGTGGGGCAAGATATCGGATAAACACCAAGCACGGACAAGCCTAATACTCATAGGAGAAACAATCGCAGCCTTCGGATACATACTAGTATACTTTCTTCACATATACATCCTAAACACCAATGGCTCAATTGCCGCAGCTTACAGCATCATCGCAGGACTTTCGCTCCTTGAGTTTTTTTGGTCAATGAGTAACCTCGGATGGAGCGCTCTCATCTCAGACCTCTCAACACCTCAAGAAAGAGGAAAACTAATGAGCATAATCTCCAGCATCGGCGGCGTCGGGCGAATAGCAGGAATCTCAGTTTCAGGAGTACTCTACGACTGGGGAGGCGAAGCTGGAGGGTTTAAGAACGGCATATTATTTTTCTTTGCATCTGGAATCATGCTCGCAAGCGTAGTTGTAATCTGGCTCGGCACACGTTCTTCAGAATTAGTTCACAGGACAAAACGAACAGAGAAGTCTAGTTCAAAACAAGCTGGTGAGACGTTGAGACGTCAAGGATCCAACGCGTTCTATTGGTTTCTTGTCTCCATGTTTATTGTTGGGTTAGGCACCTTCTCAATTCTGCAAATCTTCATATTATACGTGAAGCTTGACTCGCCTATTGGAGCTACATCCTTGGATGTGGTAATGATTCGAAATTCAGCGTCAGCCGCAACAATCATGGCCAGTTTACTAGCTGGACCTCTTGCAGATAAGATTGGAAGAAAAAACGCCTTAGGCCTAGGGTTAGCATTGACTGTTGCCACTCCAGTCCTCTATATATTTGCTCAAAACGCTGTTCAAATGATACTTGTTAACAGTCTAAGCGGGGTCTCCATGGCGCTCATAAGCGTTGTTGGCTATTTGCTCGCCTCGGACCTTATCTCTGCGGAGCGCCGAGGAAGGCTCTTTGGACAGTATAACGCAGTTACTTACATATCCTTTGGTGTGGCCGGCACTTTTATAGGGGGGCCAATCGCCGATTACCTGATAGGAGCAGGATTGTCAGAAGCAGCCGCTTATGTTGCTACTTTTCAAGTGGCCGCTGCGATAAGCCTGATAGGAGTAGTTATTTTCGCTTTAAAGGTCAAGTCTAAACCTCCAGGTTGAGTTCCTAGAACAGGGAATTATAAGTTAGAATTTCGTTAAGTCTTGCGGCGTTTAAAGATGCTTAAGAATTCAAGGGACGTGCGAGATTTCATGGAACGGAAACGTTTGGCTGGTTTTGCCACCGTAGGCCTCAAGAATGAGCCTCATGTTGTTCCAGTCTTCTTCACATATGAAGATGGCAAGGTATATGTGCAAACCAGCCGCGAGTCCGTGAAAGTTCGTAATCTTCTGAAAAACAACAAGGTAGCGGTCGCCGTTTACAGTGGCGAGGAAGCAGTTGTCCTTAGAGGTGAAGGGCGGATTCTAGACAGCGATGAAGAGTTCGCTAGGAGAACTCAGGATCACATTGACAAATGCAGAACAAGCAGTCTGTGCCTGCCCAGACATATTCAAAAGTTTTATTACGCTTCCCACTTCTCCATAAAATTCTAAAGGAGAAAACACTTTGACGATTGATCAGCTGACGAAAGTAGCAGTGATAGGCTCTGGAGCCATGGGCCACGGGATCGCCCAAATTCTCGCAATGAACGGGTACGAGGTAACAATGATAGATATAAGCGAAGAGATCCTCCAGAAAGCCAAAGAAAAGATAAAATGGAGCTTAGACAAGTTTGCTGAAAAAAAGAGAATCAGACGCGAAGACGCTGACGTAGCTTTTTCACGCATAAGAACGACAACCAGCTATGAGAAAGCAGTAAAGGACATAGACTTGGCTATTGAAGCTGCTCCAGAAAAAATGGACATAAAGAAAAAAGTCTTTGCCAAGCTAGACTCTATAGCACCTCCTCGGGCACTGCTTGCATCCAACACCTCAACACTAAGCATAACAGAAATGGGCAAAGCAACAAAACGCTCAGACAAAGTCGCGGGAATGCACTTCTTCAACCCGCCTCAACTGATGGCACTAGTTGAAGTCATCAAGGGCGACAAAACAAGCCAAGAAACAATAAACACATTGGCAGAGCTTGCCAAAAAACTTGGGAAAACACCGGTCGTCGTTCGAAGAGACGTTCGAGGCTTCATAGTGAACAGAATTCTTGGAGCGGTGTTCAACGAAGCTTTCTGGACTCTCCGCAGAGGCGAAGCAACGAAGGAGGAAATTGATGCCTCGGTGAAGTATACAGGCGGTTTTCCAATGGGCTGGTTCGAACTGGCAGATTTTGTGGGACTCGATATAGCCTACGAAGTCGGTGAAATCTTGTACAAGGCCTATGGAGAACGGTTCAAAATGTGCAGAGAGATCATTAATCCTCTCATAAAGGAACGCGAGTTCGGACAAAAAACAGGCATCGGATTCTACGATTGGACAAAGGGTAGACCCAGAATACCTTTCAACCTGTCGGATGAGTACAATGTTGACAGATCGTGGGCTGTGGCGGTAAATGAGGCTGCATGGCTCATACATGATGACGCTGCAAACCCAGAAGACATCGATACAGGAATGAAGCTTGGAACATACTGGCCTTCAGGCCCATGTGAATACGCAGATAGAACAGGCCTCGACACTATATTCAGCAAGCTTAAAGAGCTCCACGCCAAATACAACATGGAAATGTATAACCCGTGTTCACTGCTTGAAGATTACGTCAATAAGAATTGGATTGGAAAGAAAGCTGGAAGGGGATTCTACCAATATGGAGTTTGATCTGAACGAGGAACAAGTCGGGATCAAGAAAGCTGTCAGAGACTTTTGCGAGAAAGAGTTCAAGCCAGAAATTGCCTTGGAACTTGACAGAAAAGAAGAATATCCCATGAAACTGTACAAAAACGCTGCCAAACTTGGATATACAAGCATGTTCTATCCAGAGGAATATGGCGGACAAGGATACGGTCTGCTCGAAACCTGCCTCGTCGTCGAGGAGATGTGCCGAGCAGACTCATCCTTAGGCGTGGCAGTATCAAGCGGAAACTTCGGAACCGAGTTAATCCTAGGCCATGGCTCCAAGGAACAGAAAGAGGAGTATCTGCCACCCATATGCAATGGCAACTACATGTCAGCCGCAGCTTTCACAGAGCCAAATGTCAGCGGAAGCGACATCACACGCATGGAAACCACAGCTACAAAATATGGGGAAGAATGGTGGATAAACGGAACGAAAACGTTCATCACAAATGCCACAACAGCAGATTTCATAATTGTTCTAACCCAGACAGACACAAAAGTAAGACCAACCTACAGAGGTGAGACCCTTTTCGTGATGGAGAAAGACACATCAGGGCTAGAAACGACAAAAATGCACAACAAGATGGGAATCAGGTGTTCAGTGACAGGTGAAGTCAGCTTCGACAATGTCAAAGTAACTGACAAGGACATCGTCGGCGAACTGAACAGAGGCTTCTACCACTCTATGGAATTCTTTGACAAAACTAGAGTAGGAGTAGCAGCCCAAGCCGTAGGAATGGCTCAAGGAGCATGGGAAATAGCTTTCAAATACTCAAAGCAAAGAGAAGCCTTCGGACAGCCAATACTGCAACACGAACTAATTGGCGGTGGACTAGCTGAAGGAATGACGAAAATCGAAGCTGCAAGGTGGTTGACCTATAGAGCTGCGTGGCTCATCGACGCTGGGAAAATGGACCCCATGGCTACAGCGATGGCTAAACAATACGCCAGTAAAGTTGCAATGGAAGTGACAGACTTCGCCATACAAACCTTAGGGGGCTACGGGTACTTAGGTGAGTATCGGGTTGAAAGATACCACAGAGACGCCAAAATAACAGAAATCTATGAAGGAACAAGCGAAATTCAAAAGCTAACTGTGCTCAAATATCTTCTAAGAAAGTTCTAAGGCGCCGTGAACAAAGATAATATATGAGTATAAAATCAGCGTAGGTATGGTGACGTTTGTTGAGCAGGGCATACGAAACAATAAAGCTAGAGAGAGAAGAAAGCATACTTTGGATAAGAATTAACCGTCAGCATCGACTGAACGCCTTTAACGACATCTTAATGGAGGAACTATCAGACGCGTTGGACACTGCTGAAGACGACTCATCTGTTAAATGCCTAATAATAACCGGTGAAGGCGACAGAGCATTCAGTGCAGGTGCAGATCTGACAATGTTTTCAAAGGCAACCCCTGTAAGAGCGGAAGCATTCTCAAGAGTTGGACAAAAGGTCTTCGGCAAAATAGAAGACCTGTCGAAGCCAGTCGTGGCAGCATTGAACGGTTTTGCTCTCGGCGGAGGCTTAGAACTAGCATTGGCATGCGACTTCAGGGTAGCAGCTGAACACGCCGAGCTTGGAAGCCCTGAAGTAACCTTAGGTCTCATACCCGGATGGGGCGGAACGCAAAGACTCGTTAGAACCATAGGCTTGCCTAGAGCCAAAGAACTAGTGATGCTAGGGAAGAGGCTGAAAGCTGAAGAAGCCTTAGAAATAGGGCTCGTCAACAAGGTTGTACACTACGACAAGCTTAGAGACGAAGCTAGAGAGCTAGCGAAAAAACTCTGCGAGGGGCCTCCGATAGCCCTGAGGTATGCAAAACACGCATTGAACTTCGGAACACAAGTGCCTTTGGAAGCAGGATTGCGATTAGAGTCTAGCCTTATGGGACTGACATTCTCCACTGAAGATATCAAAGAAGGCGTTGAAGCCTTCATGTCAAGAAGAAAAGCGAAGTTCAAAGGAAAATAAAAGGTTAACTCTTTCTACGTCTAAACAGAAACAAGCAAAGTGGCAATCATGAGAAAAGTGGCAGTCATAGGTGTTGGGAACTCAAAATTCGGAGTCAGGAATGACGTAAACATCGCAGAATTAGCTTTTGAAGCCGTCAAACCTTCTTTTGAAGATGCTGGCATAACCCCTAAGGACGTTGAGTTTGCCGCCATAGGAACAGTCGGGGCTGGAGCATGGTCCGAAGAACTTCTTCCAGCTGTTGTCGTTGGCGAGTACTGTGGATTAATTAACGCAGGGCTACTTCGCTGCGAAGCGGCTTGTGCAAGCGGCAGCGCGGCGTTCCAAACAGCCTACTCAACTGTGGCAAGTGGCCAAGCTGAAATGGCCATGGCAATCGGGGTTGAAAAAATGAGGGAAACTGACACTCCGACAACTATGGAATGGATTGGAAGAGCTGGATACTATCTGTGGGAGTTTCACAACTTCGGGCTAACCTTCCCGGCATACTATGCGCTATACGCTAACGCACACATGGCCAAGTATGGAACAACTGAGGAAGACTTGGCTCTAGTAGCAGTTAAGAATCACAAGTACGCCTCAATGAATCCGGTAGCACACCTTCAAAAGAGGATAACTGTTGACGATGTGTTATCATCTATAGTGGTCGCTTGGCCGCTGAAACTCTATGATAGCTGCCCAATAACAGATGGAGCGGCATCCATAATCCTCGCTTCCGAAGAGAAAGTCAGGGAACTGAAAATTGACACACCTGTATGGGTTGCCGGTATAGGCTTTGCCCCTGGAACGGCGAACTTAAGCAAGAGAAAAGACTATGTTGGCCTAGAAGCGAGCGTGAAAGCATCTCAGAGGGCATACAAAGCTGCCGGTGTTACACAAAAGAAGATTGAAGTAGCAGAGGTTCACGACTGCTTCACGATTGCCGAGATAATGGCTTACGAGGATATCGGACTATGCAGCAAAGGTGAAGCCGCCAAGCTGATTCGTGAAGGACTCACTGAAATCGGTGGAAAAATAGCTGTTAACATCGATGGAGGACTAAAGGCAAAAGGCCACCCCATAGGCGCGACAGGTTGCTCCATGATATACGAGCTAACAAAACAGCTGAGGGAAGAGGCTGATGAAAGAGGAAGACAAGCTCCACTGAAAAACTATGTAGCTCTGGCCCACAATGTTGGTGGAACAGGGCATTATTGCTACGTCACAATTCTGAGGAGATGAGAATATGGCTTCAATGCCTTCGATAAGGTCTAGAGAAATAAAAATCGCACAAGACATCCCAATAAGCAAAACGCTGAAATTTTGGGAAGGGTTAAAGCAAGGGAAGATCTATGCAACTAAATGCATAGAATGTGGAAAACTGCTCTTTCCACCTGTTGCAGACTGTCCAGACTGCTTGTCGTCCAAGATGAAGTGGGTAAGACTCACCGGCAAAGCGGAGATCGAAACCTTCACACATGTTGTCATTAGACCCACCTCCTTTCAACAAGACAAGCCATACACGGTTGCTATCGGAAAACTGAAAGAAGGCGTAAAAGTACTTGCATGGATGGCAGGGTTTAAACTGTCAGAGATCAAAATAGGGATGAAAGCTAAACTAGTTGCCAGTGTTACGCCAGAAGGAAACCCAACATATGAGTTTGTCCGCTTTGAGGCAAAATAGAGCTTGGGGCCTCTATTCCCGCGGATTGAAAAGTGCGGTCTTCAAGGACTGCAATTCACAGAGGCGAAAATTCAGCAAGGCTAGAGAGATCTTATACCAAGTTTGGATGTGCTCCTAGAGTTTTGACTTTTTCAAACACAATCTAGCCCATAATATCTTGACATAAACCTTTCACCTCAAGCACCTGTGGAAAATATTATTACGTCCAAGAATCGCTTATATTTAAGAATAGGTTGGCTCATGTCTAGAAAAGAGCAGGAGAAAGAAAGGCAACAGCTTGAAAAGCCATGGTTCAAATTCTGGCCTGATGGCGTTCCTAAGCACATAGAATACCCTGAAGTCCCCCTTTTCGACTTTCTCGAAAAAACTGCTGAAAAACATCCAAATAACACAGCAATAGCATATTTTGACAGGAAGATTACCTACAAGGATTTAGCTTTAGCTTCCGATAAATTCGCAGCGGCGCTCAACGATTTAGATGTGAAGAAAGGAGACAAGGTTGCTCTCTTCCTCCCAAACATACCTCAATTCGTGATCGCTTATTATGGCACAGTGAAGATAGGGGCGGTTGAAACAGCTATAAGTCCATTGTATAGAGAACGTGAAGTGCAACATCAACTGAATGACTCAGAAGCCGAAACAATCGTCGTACTCGATCTACTTTACCCCATTGTTGAAAAAGTTTGGAGAAGAACCAAACTAAAAAAAGTAATCGTTACCGGCTTGAAAGACTATATGCCCAAAGTCAAAGCCTTCCTCGGCTCTTTGCTGAGAAAAATCCCGTCACGCAAAGTTGAACGCAAACCAAACATCTACTTCTTCCAAGAACTCTTAAACCAGTATGAAGCAAAGCCGCCAAAAGTCAAGATCAACCCGAAGAAAGATCTGGTGGCTCTCCAGTACACAGGAGGAACCACGGGAATCTCGAAGGGCGCCATGCTAACGCACATGAATCTTGTTTCAAATGCAGTTATGTGTGTTGAATGGCTTCAAGGCACAGAAGGCAAAGAAACTTTCCTAGATGTGCTTCCGTTATTTCACATTTACGGTATGACAACAGGGATGAATGCACCTATTTATCTTGCTGGAAAGATGGTACTGCTTCCACGTTTCGATCCAGTGAGCACTTTCAAAGCAATCCAAAACCACAATGTCACAGTCTTCTGTGGAGCACCTACGTTGTACGCAATGCTGTTGGCACATCAGGACTTAGGCAAATATGATCTCACATCAGTTCGCTTCTGTATTTCAGGTTCAGCTCCGCTTCCACCGGAAGTCCAGAAAAAGTTTATCGAAGTGACAGACGGTGTTCTTGTAGAAGGCTATGGCTTAACAGAATCTTCACCAGTTACCCACTGCAATCCCCTTGATAGATCAATGAAAATTGTGAAAATAGGTTCCATCGGTTTGCCATGGCCTGACACAGACGCCAAAATCATGGACTTAGAAACGGGAGAAAAGGAGTTGAAAACTGGTGAAATTGGAGAGCTCGTAGTTAAAGGTCCCCAAGTAATGAAAGGTTACTGGAAGATGCCTGATGAAACCGCGAACGTTCTCCGAAGAGGATGGCTTTACACCGGCGATGTTGGGAAAATGGATAAAGATGGATATTTCTACATCACAGACAGAAAAAAGGATCTTATAAAATACAAAGGTTACAGCGTTTATCCAAGAGAGCTTGAAGACGTGCTTTACGAACATCCAGCCGTGAAACTTTGCGGAGTCATTGGGAAGCCAGACCCGGTTGCAGGTGAAATTCCAAAAGCCTTTATTGTGTTGAAAGAAGGGATGACAGTGACAGAAGAAGAAGTCATGGAGTTTGCCAAACAAAGGGTTGCACCCTACAAAGCAGTCAGAGATGTAGAATTTCGAACTGAATTGCCAACGACTCTAGTGGGAAAAGTCCTCAGAAGGGTACTGCAAGAAGAAGAAAGAAGAAAGGCAGCAGAAACTTAAGATCTGACACCTCTGTATGGCTCCACCTTTGGCATCAGGTTACTCGCGGTGATCTATGTACTGACACTTTCAGAAGACAGTTTTTACTCTCCTTCCAAACGGGACGAAATTCTAAAGCTTTAGCAAAAAAGTGTCCAGTCTTTACGAGGTTCCAGGGAGATCAACTGGGCAGCTTTTCTGAGAGAAAAAGAGTCGAGTATGACCCATGACATGAGCATCTAACTTTCTAACTTTTGCGACTATTGGAAAATCATTTACGACCCTACCTAAAACAAGACAATTATGCGGCGGCAAGTCTCGAGCCACAGACTTCACAGTCTCCACGTCCACTTTGGAAGCTCTAGAAACAGTTTCTAAGTCATGCTCATTGGTGAAGTTGAAGAGAAACAAATTATCGGCTTGACGATAGATGTTCTCTCGGATGGTATCCGGTTGATTTGTTATAAAAGTGGTGAACAACCCAAAGTGTCGCATTCGAGTGACTATGTCATTCCAATAGGTCTCTCTAAGGTATAGGTGTGCCTCTTCAGCAAACAAAAAGACAGCCCGCAGCTTCCAGTTCGCAAGCATATCTACGAGCTTCCCAAGCACATACTCCACTACAATAAGCCTGTCGATCGACGATGTGCCTCGAAGATTAACAACAACAGCCCCTCCAATTCTAGCCTTGTAAAGGGAATCCTCAAGCGAAGTTGCCTCTGCTGGATGGTCCGTGAACAAGCCGGAACTCAGTAGCGTGTAATAACGGGAGAACAAAGCATCCCGTACATGTTGATTGCATTTCCAATTTCTTATGGCATTGCCCAGTTCATGCATCGTCAAAGCATTCTTCTGCTGAAGAAATAGCCATAAGCGTCTGAACTCTCTTGTTGATGCTCCAGGCAAATGAAGCGCGTTAACAAGGATGTTAAGCATTACACCTAGCTTCATCTGCCCTAAGGTCACTTTGAGATTTTGACCAGGAGTCAACGAGAAAACTTTGCCATGAAACTCGTTTGGCTTTCCATCAGTGTCTTGGCCGAGACCTGTGTATTCACTGTTCAGATCAAAGATTACAACGGGGGCACCGTGGCGTACCAAACTTAGAGTCAATAGTTTGGACATGTGAGACTTCCCTGTTCCCTTTTTGCCAGTGACAATATTGAGGCCGCCATCCAAAGCTTCCACATCAACATAAAGCGGGCTTTTCTCTGCTGTTTCACCCAGATGCATCGAATGTTTACCATTAGTCTTGGCCTGAAAAAGCAGTCTTTCAATGGGAAGTTTCTTGATTACCGCTTGAGAACGAGATGGAAGCCAAGAACTCGTTGGGATAATCTCACCATTGTTGTTCGTTGCTCGGATTTTGCAGATTAATAAGCGAGCATCTTGGATATATGCAATGTGAGTCATTACTTCGAAAGGATCCACATCACTTCCAGTTACGTCAGAATCACCGTTACAACTCCGTAACAATTCTTCTAAAATGCCAGGAACATTAGCATATTGCACATCTATGACTTGAACAATTAGACATCTCCCTGTTTGAGGGTCTTCAACTGTCAAATAGTCACCTTTCTCCATCTCTTCATTTGGAAAACTGATAATCTGTATCGTGGCACCTTCCTTTCTGTAAAGCCGCAAACCAGCTACCCTTCCTGTCCTTTTCCAAATCGACCGAAAAGCAAGCGCCTTACGTTCGGCTTCAATACTATTTTCAGGTTTCCTTCTTTGACAATGTAACGTTGAATACCTAAGACTTCGTTTGCAGTGAACGTGGAGAAAATATGAGCTAGACGGAGGGTTTCTGGATAGCTCTGCAGAATCAAGTCGTTCCCAAGTAATTTCTGCACGGCTTCAATTGTCTGTGTCTGCGAAAGCTCTCTATCAATATCAAGACGAAATGCACAGTTACCTCTCGTAAGCTTTGCTACGTACATATCGCCTAACAAGCGTAGAGCGCCACTGTAAACCGGGTGGTTTTCTATCTTAAGTAAACATGGAGGTTGATATGTGTGAACAAGCTCCGTGATTTGATGACCATATAAAAGCAGCCGAGTCATCTTCGAAAAGGCTAGAATAGAGTTCTGGCGACTTCTGGCTTCCTTCAGCACATGCTCCATGACTCGCAGTGGAGTTTCAGGAGTGCCTGCTGAAAGAGTACTGTCCCAGAGAATTAAGCTATCGTGCATTTTCTTGTTAATGGCTGTTTGTATCCAACGTTCAAAGACTGTATTCAGTCTTGTTTGCATATGGACGACGTTAGGAGTTTTATATTCTGTTGTACGGCTTGTTGGAAAATGTCGGCGAAGGCTGCAGATGTCGTTTTTGTTTCTTTCGGTAATGTGGAAAGGGAAGGGGCCTAGTCGAAGGTAACGGTAGCGATCAAATTGTTTCCAGACGATAGCACCTCGCACTGCAAGCAGTATGCCTACTTCCGTTTCTCCCAATTTTATGCTAGAGACATCTATAGCGACTATTGGAGTTTTGGTGGAGTCTGATTTTAGTTTAAGGAGTCTTGTTGCTGGTCTGGCACGTCTCTTGTATTCTGATGTAAAGAGTTGATTTGTTGTGTCTTTCGAGAAAGGCGGGTCTCGGGGTTCCTTCAGGGAACGCAGACTAAGTTCTATGAACTGTTGGGGAAGTTGCAGGTCCTCTTGGGGGAGTGGAAAATTATATTTTGGTGTTGTTGTTATAGGTAATTGCGCATTCACCAAGATTCACCAACATCTTTGTGTTTGGGCTTTCTTGGTATTTAAATATTGTGCATGAACAATTTGCACAATACAATATTCAACAGTTGGATGAGCAAGTATGGCTGAAAAAATTGCTGGGAAGAGCGACCGCGTTCGTGTGCGGCTCAAGGTAGGTGATGTTGACGTGGAGGTTGAGTGCGGTGTGGATGAGGTGGGTAGTGTTGTGGACGAAGTCCTAAGCGTCCTGTCCAAGCGGAGCAGTATTGTAAATCAGGCTGGCAGTAAAGCCACTGGCACCATTACAGGTCGCGGGGAAACCTGCAAAGGATTGATTCTGAAGTTGTGGCAGGAAAGCTGGTTTAGCGTTGGTCGTAGTCTTGGAGACGTGCATGGTGAGCTAGGGCGAAGAGGGTTTCACTATGATAGGACGGCTGTAGCACACGCGCTGGTGGACTTGGTTCGGGAGGGGGTTCTTTCACGGTTAGGAAGGCCGAGAAGGTACCGGTATGTGCAAAAACGTCCCCCGCCCAATGCAAAAGTGATCGGGCACATGGAAGAGTAGGCCCCTTGTTGGCATAGAGGCTACAATATTCAATAAGAATGCATGCAAGAACTAGAATTCCCTCGTCTGGAGCAGATTAGCAATGTTTGCCCGATGGAAGACTGGAACGGATTTGCATAGAAATCTGTTTGAGTTTTGGCAAAGGCATGATCATGACCCTGTAGCCTTTTGCCTTTCTATTCCATAG
>CAYGBS010000045.1:13051-13397 GCA_964348215.1 uncultured Candidatus Bathyarchaeia archaeon | reverse complement strand
AAAGAGTTTGCCGAAGAGTTGGAAACCTTTTGGCAAGAACTCAAGCAGAAAGCATTGGGCGACAAGAAGATCGACTACTGGGATTTCATAGGAGCCGAAACTTATGAAGAAACAGTTAACCGTGCATACTTGGCGAGCTTTCTTGTCACATACGGCTACGCAACTGTGGAGGTGGACAGGTTGGAGGAGATGGTTTACATTAAGCCCTACAAAACTCCTGTTCCGACTGTTAGCAATAAGCAGGCTGTCTCTCTACCTATTGCAATAAGTGTTGAAGACTGGAAAAGCTGGAAAGAAGGTGAAACAGACTGAAAAAGAAGACCTATTATGCCACAAAGCTCAAGAG
>CAYGBS010000045.1:6917-13041 GCA_964348215.1 uncultured Candidatus Bathyarchaeia archaeon | reverse complement strand
TGTTGCTCTGCAATTTTTGAGGAGGGTTGGGAGGGGAGCTAAAGAAGAGACTTGGAACAGACTACCCCAAGATCCTATCTTTGCTAAACAGGAATCTGGAAAAGCTGGACCTGCAAGTCAAGAGAGTTTTTGAAGAGCAAAAGCCTCCTGAGAAACCTACAAGAGCGCAGTTAGATACGGCGCGATTTTATGTTACTTTAGGAGGGCGGCTCACGCCGAAAGAGGCCAAGATGATGGGATGGCGGATCGATGATATCGCAGGCTTGGCTGTAACTATATCGACAATAATAGCGGAGAAAGGCAAAGCCTCAAGGGAGGAGGTTGAGAAGATCTTGCGGGATAAACTGCCAGGTTGGCGGGTTAATTTCAACATTGACAGGTATATACGGGAAGGCTATGTGGACGAAGATGAGAAAGGAATGCTTTATCTGGACTGGCGGACTAAAGCAGAAATTGACGAAAAAACTCTGATAGACTCGCTTATAGCAAGATAAGATCTGAAACGAGAATATCTGTCGCTTCCCTTTATGGACACGAGGCGGCTTTTCAAGGAAGGAAAACTGTTTCACTGTCGGAAAAGGAAGTTGATGGATTCAAATTCTCGGATAAAATCTAAACCTTTTGGAGTTGTTTTATATACTCCATCATCATTCAAGATCATGCCATTTCGGTTCAGAAGTTCCAAATAGAGCTTCAGTTGCGAGTGGCTTAGCCTCGCCTTGTACATTATGTAGGTCTTCTTCTCTCCACGCTTAGCCGTCTTAAGAATCTCCGCGATTATGTCGTGACGATCCCTTCTCTGCAACGGTTCACTTGTCTTCTCTCGTCTAAAGCCTTCAGACGATAATCTTTCATTCTTTCCTTGAGGTTTTTCTACGATAGAGATAGCCCCCTTCCTCGTATGCACAGGGTGCTCATAAAATCATCTTTCCGGCATGTAATAAGGTTTCATGTCATTAAATCACTGTCATACGTTGAAGGAGCTAGGGTGACGGATTTCTTTCGTATCATTGATTCACGCTGAAGGTGAGAGGGCTTCGGCTTTTTTCCAAAAATGCATCCTCTGGGAGATGCATAGCAGACTGTGTTCTAGCTTATCTTGCGACCTTCTCGTATTCTTTGAAGATCTTGCGCAGCTCCTTTGTTGGATGTTGGGAAAAGTCAACTCTCAAGTTGAGAGCAGTGTATGGCTTTCTCCTTTCGACGTTTGCCACTACAAGGGCTGATGAAAGCATGCCTCTTTTATCACCGCCTGCCGTCTCTCCAGCCTCTAGTGATTCAAGTATGCGTTCAGCGAATCCGGCTTTTGACCTTTCGTAGGTTTGCTTCATTGCCCCCAAAACGTCTTCTCCTGCAAGCATGTTTCCAGCGACCACCAAATCCTCGCCTGAGAAGTGCCCTTTCCAAGGAGGTGTCTTTTCACCTGTGAAGACAGCTGTTCGCCCGTTCTTGTCCATAATCACTACTTGTCTTGTTTCTCTTTCTGAGTCTTCTTTCAGCATAGCTTCCAAGCTGGTTTGTGGAGAGAACCCCAGTTTAAGGAGTTTTAGTCCCTTGGTGCCGTAGGCTATGTTTGTGTTGGCTTGGGTTGCTATAGCTCCTACGTTGGCCTCCACGTGAGGAACTCTGTTTCCTACGGCTGGCGACCCTGTGGAAACGCCTATACCCAGAGCCGATGTTTCCGAGCAACGGGCAACTATTGAAAAAGTCATAGCACATCTTCAAAGCTAATGTGTTATCTAGGTTTCTCCTTCTCTTCCCAGAATTGTCTGGTTCGCAGGTACTGAATTTTCGCTTTTAGCAGATCCGTGAGGAAATCGTCATCATTTGGATGCATTTTCCCAAGAACTCTAAAGGCCGTTTCAGGACCCACGCCCCTAGTCTGCAACGCAACTATAGCTTTTCTGCCATAGCTCAATATCAGATCTGCGGTTCGCCTTGCATAAATCAGCTCATCCAGCTCTTCAGCGGTTAACTCTTTTCCATGCCGTCTTCGCTTCAGCAACCTACGCAACGTATCAGCATCTTGTCTCCGCATCAGTTTCGCAAGTAGTCCAGAGCCGCATCTCTTGCATGTAGGCTTTTCCGGCAGGTCTCGAACTCGTTTTTCTTCTATGGAATCGCCACAGGAGAGGCAAAGAAGTCTCACCATTCTTGCTAATGTTGACCTCTTCATTCTTTCTATGTTGCTGAGAACTACGTGTTCAGGTGCCATTAGCTCTGCAACTTCAGAGTATTTCGCAAAGATGTGGTAGGCTATGGGTGTAGGCTTTTCCAATCTAAGCAGCGTGTTGACTTTTACCTTGCCTCTCTTGATGTCTCTCATTATCTGCTTTACAGTTGGGATGTCTACTCTTTCAACCATTGCCTCTCGAATCGTTTCATCGTAAATCGGTGTTTCCTTGAACCGTGAAGGAAGCTCTGCTATCCTCTCTGGACTCATAGTTTTTCCTCTAGGCAGGGCACCAAAGCGTTCTGCTATAAACTTCATCTTGTAAGAGAATGGAAAACGCGCTTCTACATACTCGTTGAAAGCTTTATCAACATCTTTGGGTGACAAGTTGAAAAGCAATCGTGAAACCTTATCCAGTGTTTTTGCTTCTACCCGTTGAGGTGTTTCAATTAGGATACGGTATCCGTCGTTCCACCAGCCTATAATAAGCTCATGGTCGGAGAGGATCGCGTCAAAGATGCTGCCCAAAGTGCGGTTGACGGTTTCTCCAAAACACCCGTGAATTACGATGTATTTGTCGAAAGCTTCGACGAGTATATGGTTACGTGTTGGGAGAGGTATGTTTTCTTTCAGATAGAAGTTTACCTCTCTAACCGATTCCAGAAGCGCATCTTTTTCCACTCCAAGCTTCTTCGAAAGCTTTTTCGTCGTTAACTTGATATTCCCTTTTCTGAGCTCCTGTGCGATTTCCTCTCGCAATCTGCCGACTTCCATGGCTAGATCTAAAGGGACTGGAAGCATTTCGCCGTCCCACCCAGGAATCGCAGCAAATTGGTCTTCAGAAGGAACCACGTATACCGTGCCTGTTTCTTCCTCTATCTGCACTATGCGCCATACCTTGCCCTTGCATATGAAGCAGAGACCCACGCGAGCCCGGAGGGCCATAAACTCGTCACCCAAAGTACCTATCCTTCGGTCAGAGACAACGTCAACTATGGGATAACGTTTCTCGTCAGGAATCATAGAAAGGTTGCGATAATAGTAATCCCGTGTTCGCTTGGTTTTCCTCAACACTTCGCCCTCCAGTCGTGCTTCTCTCAAAATGTCTAAGCAGTTCGCAACTTGTAAAAGCTTGGCTTTTGAAAGGGTCGCGAAGGGATAAGATCGGTGAAGAATCTCTAAGACTACATCGACTGGAACAGTCCTCTTGTCCATTAGAATCCCCGCTATTTGATGTGCGGCTACATCTAACGCGTTTTCGTGGATCAAAACAGGTTCAAGCTGCTTTCGTCGAGCTTTGTGCGCCGCGGCTGAAGATTCTAAGGCATCTTCAGAAAAAGCTGTGATGATGATACCTTTTGAGACGAGGTCAAGGCGATGACCGCTCCGACCGACCCTTTGAATCAGGCTTCCGACTTGCCTTGGAGACAGATATTGAACCACTAAGTCTACTTGTCCTACGTCGATGCCCAGTTCCATGGTGCTGGTGCAAACTATGGCCTTTAACAGGTTGTTCTTGAACCCGTCTTCGATTCGCATCCTTTCTTCTCTGGACAGGGAGCCATGATGCACTGCAACATCATCTGTGAGCAGGCCAAATCTATGCCCTAACATCTCAGCGTTCGTTCTACTGTTGACGAAAATGAGTGTCGAGTTATGTTTCCTAATCAAGTCGATCATGCGTCTGATCCTTGCAGCGGCTTCCGGTGCTGTATTCAGTTGTTGAGCCAGATCATAATCTGCGTCTATTGGAGTTGGATATTCAATGATGTAGGTGTATCCCTTGAGCAGAGAAACTTCGACAACTCTAATCGGTCTTGATGCTCCTGCGATGAATTTGGCGATTTTTTCAGGGCTTTCCACAGTAGCTGACAGACCTATTCTTTGGAAGTCTTTTCCGACAAGTTCGAAAAGCCTCTCTAGTGCTACAGAAAGTTGGACTCCACGTTTATCTGTTGCCAACTCGTGTATTTCATCAATTATCACGCAATATACGTGGCCCAGGTGTTCCTTCATCCGTGAACCGGGTAAGATTGCTTGAAGAGTTTCAGGTGTTGTGACTAGCACATCGGGCGGGTGAACTGCCTGTTCTCTACGAGTTTTAGTCAAGGTGTCGCCGTGGCGAACTTGGATAGAAAGGTTGAGTTTTGACGCCCAATAGGACAGGCGTTTTATCATATCCCGGTTTAGGGCTCGGAGAGGAGTTATGTAGACAACAGAGATTCCTCGTCTTTCTGGAAGTTGGAGGACCTTTGAGAGTATGGGAAGAAGAACTGCTTCTGTCTTGCCGCTTCCAGTGGGCGCAACCAAGAGAACGTTTTCGCCCTTCAAAACAATGGGGATAGCTTTTGTCTGAGGTCCCGTGGGACTTGAAAGCCCGATATCTTCTAAAACGTCTTGAATAGGCTTTGCCAATAGTTTGAAAACCTGGGATTCCAAGCTGAAGAACCTAACATGAAATCTGTACACTTGCTGATAATCTTTTGCTGAAACAAGAATCCTTGCAGAACATCTAGTCTCAACGATATGGTAGATAGCAAAAATCTGAAGTTGTGAAGCGCGTCGTCTTTAAGGTTCCGAAGGTGTCGTCACGTAGGCCCAAACAGTCACTAATAGAACTGTCAGAAAAGCGCCTGCAAATCCTGAAAGAACCCATTCCAGTCCGATGGCCGGAAAGACAAGCATGGAGAGCCACGGGATAATGTATTTTGCTGTGAAGTTGGCAACAATTCCTGCAACAAAGCCTAGTAATCCGAACATAGCGAATATTCTTATCCTATCACCCATCTTAGTCACCTTGATCTAACATAGTACGACAGAGCCCCTTTTTAGGCTAACTGACACGAAACTGTCTACAACAGCAAACAAACCTCGTTTCTCTTTTAATGTGGAATTTAAAGCCCAAACCAGTTTTGAAATGGCTCTATACTGGCAGATATATACGTAGGTGTTTAGCGCATAATAACAATGTAATAATAGGTTTTTAACCTCCCTCTTTTTCTTTAGGAGGTAAACCAATTATGTCAGAAAGATTTGCTAAACGATGGGAAGAAAGCCAGAATCAGCAACCCTTCACAACTAGAGTTAAGGAAGCTTTGAGACCGCCAGGTCCACTGAAACCGCGACTTGACATGGCTATCAGACGCATCGAACTTCAGGTCCAAAGGCTCGACCAAGCAGGCGAACGGTTCTCAGAACGAGACAAGAAAATCTTTGCCAGAATAGTTGCCGCATACACAAAACACGATATGGCCCGCGCAAACGTCTTTGCGAACGAGCTTGCCGAAATAAGAAAGATGGAAAAAATGATAATGCATGGAAGACTTGCTTTAGAGCAGATTGTGCTTAGGTTGAGAACAGTTTCCGAACTCGGAGACATTGTAACAACACTTGCTCCTGCAGTCGGTGTACTGCGCACTGTGAAAAACGGCATGGCATCAATATTCCCAGAAGCCGAAAGAGAACTAGGACAAATAGGAAACTTGTTGAACGGAATAATAATTGACGCTGGCCAAAGCACAGGGTTATCAATAAACTTTGAGTCGGCGAACGAAGACGCTCAGAAAATCCTTGCAGAAGCATCCTCAGTGGCAGAGCAGAAGATCAAAGAGAAATTCCCAGAGTTACCTGCAGGCGTCCCAGAGGTTGGAGAGAAGACTTCCACCGCTAACACTTGACACTCAGGTAAGACAGGTGATTCGCAATGTCTGAATCTACATCCAACCTTTTTGCATACCTTGGCAAGCCTATGAAGGATGAATACGGGCACATCATCGGCACCATGGCGTCATTTCTGGTGACCCCAGGGGGAAGAATAAACGGAGTCTTCGTAGAGCACGGCGATGGTCTCATCAAGCGATATTCAAGTGACCAGATTAAGATAGAAAAGGATGAAGCTGTACTTTTCTCTCCGCTCAAAATGCAAGCAAACAGTTTCTGCAACCAAATCCC
>CAYGBS010000045.1:0-6907 GCA_964348215.1 uncultured Candidatus Bathyarchaeia archaeon | reverse complement strand
CGCTTCTCTGGAGGAAGACTCAAGCCATAAAGGACTTGAATGACAAGAAGAAGATTCCCGAAGACATGTATGAAGACTTGTATTCCAGTTTCGAAGGTGCATTGAACCAACTAAAGACAGAAGCAGAAAACACCATTGCAGACGTTGAAAAGGAAATCGAAAAGTGTAATCAGCGAGTCAAAGAACTCAACTCTGCTTTAATCAACCTGGAAATCGAACGAGAGATAGGACAAGTTGATGAAGAGTCCTATCAAACTGCTATGGAGATGGTGAAAGAAGGAATAAAACGAGTCAACGCTGAGAAAGACGACTTCGATGCATTGAAAAGCAAATTGTCCAACATGCTGATGGGCGAAACGGGAAAAGAAGTTGCTGAAGAAAATCTTGAAGAAGAAAAGGAAGATGCAGTTTCCACTCAAGCCGGCGACGAGCCCTTAGATACTTCGCTTCCAGAACCCCCTGAATCCCCCGAACAGTCAGAACCTTCGGGGGAAAACCCCGTCGTTGTGTACGTGAAAAACGCAGATCAATCAGAATCATAAACGCCGAAAAGGCGGGCGGAGGGACAGAAACATTCGAAACTTCTTTCGATCGCAGCCTCCACCCCTCGACGAGGTTATTGTAAAATCTATTCGAAGACTGAAAATCCAACATTCCAAATTGGAACGCGTACACATAAGACTTCATGAGAGGGACAAAACTCTCTTTGGAGCATGCACATTCGCGTTGGAAAAAAAGAACGCTGCGCGCGCCACGATGTGTGCTAACGAGTTGGCGGAGGTGAGGAAGCTAACAAAGCTTCTCACTCAAACGCAAATCGCCATAGAACGCATAATTCTCAGGCTGGAAACAATCAGAGAACTCAGCACCATAATGATAGACCTCAAGCCAGCATTAAGCTCTCTCAAAAACGTAACAGCCAATTTAGTCAGCATAATGCCTGATGTTGCTTCTGAACTCGATAAAGTCAACAACAGCATTCATGACACGCTTGCTGTGACCAAGTTCTCCTCTGATCCGCCGATCATGCAAAATAGCCTAAAAACGCCTGGAGGACAAGAAGTCTTGAAGGAGGTCAACGCTGTCTTAGAACACAGGTTAAGTGAACAACTGCCCGAACCGCCCGCCTCGGAATCTTTGCCAGAGGCAGAGCAACCTGAAAACATAGGAGAAATGGTTGCCTTGGCCGTTGGCTGCCCAGAATCCCACGGAGACAGCCAGAGAGAAACGTCTGAAGCCTTTCTTTCGATTAAAGACTTGAAAATGCAAAGCATCTCTCTTAGATTCCAGCATTCCGAATACTTGGAAGACAGGTTGATGGAGTATATTAAACAACGTAAGGGAGAAGTAGATGTCACCGAATGCGCGCTAAAGCTGAAAATCCCGCCTAAAGAAGTTAGAAAGACGCTGGAAAACCTTGATGCTAAAGGGAGAATAGTGATCGGAACGTGAAAAAATGAGTGCGTCTGAGGAACTTGAAAAAGCAGCCACAAGCTATGCATCCGAAGCTGTCAGACTGGACAAGCAGGGTTCAAGGGGGATGGCCATTACAATGTACCAAAGAGCTATAGAAACTCTTCTTAAGATAGTGCACCTGTACCCTGACTATGGATTAAACAAAGTCTACATACAACGCGCCATGTCATATCAAGAAAGAGTTAAAGTGCTGCAAGGTGGAATGCCACTGAAGCCTGACAGAGACGTGAACCGCCCAGATGCCACAGCACCGGAACAAGCTGAAAAAGCGAGTTATGACGAGCTGATCATGCAGGAAAAGCCCAACGTAAAATGGCCTGCAGTCATCGGCTTAGAGCAAGCGAAAAAGGCAATAAAGGAGGCAATCGTTTACCCAGTCCAAAGACCAGACCTTTTTCCTCTAGGATGGCCCAGAGGAATACTCTTGTTTGGCCCTCCTGGATGCGGAAAAACTTTGCTGGCGGCTGCGGTAGCTACAGAGATCGATGCTAACTTCATATCTGTAGACGCCGCGTCTATAATGTCCAAATGGCTTGGAGAAGCTGAGAAAAATGTGGCTAGGCTCTTTGGATCTGCAAGAAAGTCTGCCAATAATGGAAAACCTGCCATCGTGTTCATAGATGAATTAGACTCCTTGATGGGTAGGCATTCAACAGAAGTTGGCGGCGAAGTCCGCGTGCGAAATCAGTTTCTTAAAGAAATGGACGGAATCATAGACAAAGGGAAAAAAGTACATGCGTACGTTATCGGCGCTTCGAATCGACCCTGGGATTTGGACTGGCCGTTCATTAGAAGATTTCAGAAGAGAATCATGGTGCCATTACCTGACCACCACTCAAGGCTCCAAATGTTTAAGCTTTACACAAGAGATTTGAATCTGAACAAAAACATGAGCCTTCACGAGTTAGCTAGACTTTCAGAAGGGTTTTCTGGGAGCGACATAAAGGATTGTTGTCAGTCGGCATATTTGAGGGTTATCGGTGAGTTCTTTGAGTCTGGAAGAGCAAATGATAAGCAGGCTAAACCTAGACCTGTGACCATGGACGACTTCCGCCAAATACTTGAAGACCGGAAGCCAAGTGTGTCGCTCGACATGGTTGCATCATACACTAAATGGTTTGACACGTTTAAGGCACTCTAGATTGAAAAATGGCTTTGGGGCAGCGGAAAGATTTGAAGAGATTTGCTCCTTACTTATTGTATGAAGATGGAACCTCCTTTCTCCCTTCAAGCAGATATCTTTAAGTCCCGAAAAGCCTCTTAACGCCTAACTCCCCCATTTTCTATTATTCCTTTTCCGTAAAATGCAGCAGGTTTTTTGAAAGTTCATGGAGAGCAAAGCTCTTGGATCCGAAAGATTCAGGCAGTCTTAAGTCTCGAGCATCAACTAGTAGTATCTTACCGGTTTCTCAGAAAGAATGGGGGGATGGGAGTTGAGAAGCGCTTACCAGCTTTTGCTGTAGTTTCCTGCTGCTGCTACTATGTCGAAGATGTCAACGTCTCCGTCGCCATCAATGTCCGCGACTGGGTTGTACTTTGGTTGTCCTTTGCTGGAACCGTAGCTTCCAGCCATCGTGACTATGTCGAAGATGTCAACATCATGATCTCCATCAACATCACCCGCCAGAGTCACAAAGATCCAACCGCCCAGAACATTGTCAATTATGTATGTTTCTCCGGGCACTGCAGTTGCATTTGCACTTACAGTATAGTTGCCATAAGCGAAGCCTGTTGTGTCCCATGTGTATGAAACCTCAACTGAACCTCCTGGTTTCAAGTTTACGTCTGTAACCGTATCAAGGAAAGTTCCATTGGCGTAGAAGGTCACGTTGAAAGTCTCTTCGAAGTCTCCCGGATTCTGGAGAGTCGCATTGACGCCTATGGAATAGTGTTCTCCCACAATTGATTGACTTGTAGTAAGTTCAACTGTCAAATCTTTGACTGCCCCAAAGTCTGCGACCTTCACATTGTGCACGAAGTAGGTTTGATATTTGTTATCACTTGTGTCGACTTCACCCAAAACTGCACTGGCAACTGCCGTCATGTTGTAGGTACCCTTAGGATAGCCCGTAGTATCCCAACTAATCGTAACATCCTTAGAGTCTCTGGGTTTGACGCTGACCCCTATGGCGGTGCCGACGTTTGATCCGTTAGCATAAAGATTTACGTTGAAGGTTTCTTCATAGTCTTGGCTGTAAAGAGTAATATTTACATCTAATATTGGATCTGTTCCTGTGTCCGTCGATTTGATATCTGTTACAGCTATGTCATGGTTGAAGTATGTCGTATAGGTGAGGTCGTTTGTGTCATATTCATTTGGAACTGCCGTCGCAACAGCCGTCATGTTGTAGGTACCCTTAGGATAGCCCGTAGTATCCCAACTAATCGTAACATCTTTGAAGTCTCTATTCCCAATGTTGACACCTGCAGCAGCGCCGACGTTTGATCCGTTAGCGAAAAGAGTTATGCTGGAAGTTTCATCAAAGTCGCCTTGGTTTTGAATTGTTACATTAACGTCTAACACTGGGTCTGTGCCTGTCTGGACTGGCTCGATATCTCTAACGGCTACGTCGTGCAAGAATGACGTTCGATAAGGAATGTTAGCGGAGACACCGGGAAAACTCACAACGTCGACTGCAAGATCAGCTCCATCCAAGCTAAGGTCGTAACTACCTGGACTCAATACGTCAAAAGACATGGTGAAGAACGATGCATTTGCATGTGGAGCGTTGAACGGCAACGCAGGGCGCGGAGATGTAACTGCGACTCTATATGTTCCAGCGGTCTCATTAACTCTGTTATCAGCAGTTAGTGTTGGGTTGTGAAGTACACCATCCGGGTATGTTTCTACTGGGGCTAGAATTGTGTGACCCGTATAATTCAGAATCGCTGGATTCCAGCTGAAGGAAATGTCGAAGCCTAAAAGGTTGCCAAGAGAATAATTATATCGTCCTAAATCAGCGTAGGGGCCTAACTGCTGGTCACCAGACTTCCACTCTGTGTCAGTTGAGTAGAAGCGATTTGTAAGATGGAAAACCGACACGTTGACTTCAAGAGTGGATGGCGTTGGATTTTCACTCGCGATGAACATAACAGGCATGTCCGTGGAGTACGGATACTCTATCGAGGCTTCTGCCTCACCCACTGTTATCCTCAATGCCATTGCTAGCATGCTGATCATGAGTATTGTCAGCACAAGTCCTGAAACTGCTTTTTTAACCATTTTTTCTCCTTCTCCTATCCTTTTGATAAGAAGGTAGTTTCACGTTAAATATAACGTTTACGGAGATAGATTCTATAATCTGCTCATTTGTGTCATATGGCCTGTATGGCAAAAAACATCGGGCAGAAGTCGGTTTCGCCTATGGAAGTATGGAACCAGACTGCCTCCTTCCAGTGTCAGCTGCAATTATTTTCTCAACGATTTTTACAAGGTCCTTTTGCTCTCTGACGGCATCCACAACAGGTATGCCCAGCTTTCTCGCAGTTAGGGCTGCAGAACCTGTAAATGCAATAATAGGTTTGAAACGCTTCGAAGCAGCTAAGGCTTCCTCGAAGGTCTTGATTGCCACTATTTTGAACACTCTTGGTTCATGCTCCACTAGGCTTCTAAAGCCTTCAAGAATCACCAGGTCAGTGTTGTTCTGGCAGTTTTTGACAATCTCTTGAAGGGTCAGTTTTCTCGTGCTGCCTCTCTTTATGATTGCCAGTTCTTTTGGGGCAACGGTAACAACTGTCTGTGCTCCTGCTTGTGCATGTCTCCATGTGTCTTTTCTCTCGGTATCTATCGTGAAGTCTGGTTCAGAGATGTGTTTTATTGTGGCGATGCGGTATCCACGTCTTGTTAGACCTTCTGCCAAGGCTTCTATAGTCGTCGTCTTGCCTGATTTCTTGCTTCCGATTACAGCGATTGCAATCATGGAAACGTCCACATAGTTGGTGCACCTGAATGAATTTGCATGATTAAAAATGTTTGCTCCCAAGCGGTCTTCATGGACGATAACCATTCAAGATTGTTAAGGCCAAAACTGCGGCTATGATGTCCGCTGTTGTTCCCGGGTTATACTGGTTGGCTGACTTGCGGAGTTCTTCATCGAACAAACGCAGCTTTTCTCTGCCGGGTGATGTCTGCAAGCCATCAAGACCTAATATTTCGCCAGCCTTTTTAGAAAGCCTCTTCGCTTTCTTCAAGCCAGCTTTTCGTGAAATAAGAGTGTCAGGAACAGTTGAAAGAACTTTGAGGAAAGTATGCACTATTGCTGTGTTTAGATTGCTTGTTTTTTCGAGCTGCTGGATGAAGTAGGGAAAGCCTATGTTAAAGGTTACTGGATAGTTTTCTACCCACTCTTTTGAAACAGAGTCGTAGTCCGCAGAGATTCTGAAAACATCGAAAAGGGTTATGCTGTCTCTCAAAATCGCTTTTTTGGACTTTGGGTCGTTCACATCAAGAAATGGTGCTTTGCCGATCAGACCATTAGGATTGGCTATGTTTATGGCTTCATAAACTGCAACTGAGTCTAACGCAGTGGTTGATTTGACAATTTTTTTTATGTTTTCTCTCAGCTTGGGAATAGAGAGCGCTTTGCTTCTCGCCAGTGTCATGCCGGCTGCTACAGCAATCGGGGTTAGCAAAAGAATGGTGCCTAGAAGCGTATTTCCCCCACTTTGCCAAACACTAACTCTTTCCACAGCACCTCTGATGATCTTCCCAAGGCATATTTCATTTGGCTTAACCGTTCCTTTAGAAATCATGATGCCTTGTTCTGCAGCACATGCGAAACTAGGCCCGACAGCTACTGCTGACGCCAGAAAATGTTCATACCTTGTGCCCCGAAAATCCGTTGATCTATTGACGTTTCCAGGTTTCGGGGCACTGACCTCCAAGAGAATTGCCAGTTGAAGACAGCTGGCAACATGCTCTGATATTTCAGGTATGTTATGGTGCAATGAATAGCCCTTCATGAAGAGTGATGGTAAGTTTTATTAACGTTGTGTAAAAAACTACACAGCGATTTACTATATTACACTGGTGCTTAAAGGTGAAACACTCCGCGAAAAGCGTAGGTTTGATGGCCCTTTTCGCCGCTCTATATTATGTGTTGTCCATCTTTACACCATATGTGCCTGCAATAGGCTTTTCCAACATAACAATCAGTCTGGAGGCTCTTATGGCCACTATATTCGGTCTTGTCCTTGGACCATACTTGGGGGCTTTAACCTCTTTTGTTGGAGCAATGGTAGCATGGATTTTACCACCGGGAAACCCAACGCTTTATGGAGCGCCGTTCCTGTTGTCTCCACCTATTAACGCCCTCGTGGCTGGACTCATATTTTACAGAAAGTGGAAAGTAGCATTTGTCATTTTTGGCGTTCTCATTGCAGCTTTTCTTTTTCTGCCACCTTCCCAACCTATACCCGAAAACCTTTACGT
>CAYGBS010000044.1:0-13958 GCA_964348215.1 uncultured Candidatus Bathyarchaeia archaeon | reverse complement strand
GTGCTCCGGCCGGGATTTGAACCCGGGTCTCCGGCTCGAAAGGCCGGAATACTTAACCGGGCTATATTCGGCAGACAATCAGGCTTCTACCGGAGCCCATCTTCCGGAGCATTATCCAAATTAACCGTCCTCTTGAATAAACCTATCTGTCAAAGTTCTGTTGACGGATCCATGGCTCTGATAGGATCGCTGAGAGAAGCACAGCTGTTTCCAGTCTAAGGAAGGCTGCGAAAAGGCGTCCAAGGATTCCTTTTGTGCCTCTAGCCTCGCGGGGCCCATATAAAAAGGGAGAGTTGCTTTCCCTGCTAAAAAGATGGTTTGTGTGTCTAGCTTGTTATTCTACCTTGATTTTTACGGCTGGCTTCGGTTTCTCTTTTAATGGTACTTCCACTTTGAGTAGGCCGCTGGTGAATTTGGATTTAGCCTTTTTTGGACTGACCTTTAGAGGAAAGTGTAGATGCCCATGGAATGTTAAATCTTTCCTTTCTGCAAGGACATGTATGACGTTTTCGTGCATCCGAAGGTCTATGTCTTTCTTCTTCACTCCAGGCAATTCGATTTCGACAATGTAGTTCTCACCTTTGGCGTCGAGGCAGGCAAACATCTCTGGGGGTAATACGGCTTTTTCAGACAGATTTATCACCTCACGGTTCATTTTCCCTAATTTGTTCAAGTTTATAAGGATTATTCAAATGTCCACAGAGCAGGCTCATGCTCTAAGCTTTGCAGACTAGACATTCTCTAGCTTTCTTTCGATTTCTTCGTAAGGAGGTTCTTTTCTTGGGTCTTCTGATATCCATATGTAACGGACAGTGCTGTTCTTGTCTAGGATAAAGACGGAGCGTTTAGCAGCAGTGTAGCCTCTGAGCCCCGCGAAATCCTCGGCTGCAACACCATACAGCCTTACCACATCACGATTGTAGTCGCTCAGTAGAGGAAAGTTGAGGCTGTTAGCCTCGGCAAAAGCTTTGTTTGAAAAGGGATCATTAACGCTTATTCCAATTACCTGAGCCTCAAGTTCGCTTAGCTTAGTTAAGGAGTCCCTGAAAATACACATTTCTTTCGTGCAAACGGCGGTGAAGGCTCCTGGATAAAACACTAACACCACTTTTTTGCCAAGAAAATCCTTCAGCATTCTTGGCTTCAGGTTGGTATCAGGTAGAGTAAAATTCGGCGCTTTTTGGCCAACCTTTACTTTGCCTCCCATTCTCTTCACCTTGCCCATTAATTGAAACCACTCTTTTATAAGCTGACGCTTATCAGCCTAATCCAGAGAGACGTACGGTTTCAAAAAGCTCAAAAGCCTAACTTATATATGAACTGGAAGATGAAGAAGTTGCTCCCTTCCTCAGAGGAATCAAGAATTAAACCGGTCTTCAAGTTATGGCTGGAAATCAACGGAGAATATGTGTTTGGGGAAGGGACGTGTAAGCTTCTCGAGAAGATTTCAGCAGAGAGGTCACTGAGTGCTGCTGCCAAGGCTTTAGGAATGTCTTATCGCTACGCTTGGGGGCTCTTAAAAAATGTAGAAAAGCATCTTGGAGAGCCCGTTGTTAGAACCCAGCGGGGTGGAAAGTATGGAGGCAAAACAGAACTAACTCACACTGGTCTTTCGCTGGTTGCATACTACAGAAAGCTGAAGAAAGCCATGACTGATGTCTGCAGGCTCAAGTAGCCATCTATTCCATTAATTCCATAGGTTGCCCGCAGCAGACTAAAGTGCCACCGCCGACTTTCGTTATTGCAACCTCGTTGCCGCAAACATTGCAACGGTACTCTTCCCCAATTTTGGACACACCCATCTTTCTATTTTCACCTCCTTCACAGGCAAGCGGTCTTCAAGCATTCCCTTAAAGGAGCAAGAGAAGAGCCTACTTTGCTCATTGTGGGGGCGTAGTAGGCTGTTTTAGCAGAGTTTGTCATAACCGAGTCTATTCCAAGGTCTCTAAGCCATGTAACGATAGCACAAGTATCACACACCACATGGCCACCTGCTGCCTCGATAATTTCTACATAGCCCTTTGCTCTTTCCTTAAGCCATTTGGCTACGCAAATCCACAGCTGCAGACCACGTTTCACTTTTCTTTCTTTGAGAGAGTCTGCAACTTTCTTTAATTCTTCCAGAGAACAGTGCGGGCATCCAAGAAAAACCATGTCTGGCTGTTCCGATATTGTGCTTACGCTTTCTCTAGTATTTTCTATGTCTCTTCTCCCCACCGAAACTTTTTCTTCCCACTTCCTCCTCGTTGGTTTGCCGGTGTCGAATATTGTCGTCATTCCAGCGGTAGCCATTGCAGCCCCGAGCTGTTTAAGATCATCGTTGCTAGGCTTCGATAAACCTTTTATTAGAGGGTTTTTGTCGTTGAGTAGTCTGCCCAAGTGTATGCCTAATGCTCCAAACTCGGCTTCGTCCTTAAGCTCTGTCTCAACATCCACCAGAATGGTGGACTGGCGATTTTCTGATCTGTGCATGCCGTAATTCGGAGTTTTCCCAATTAATGCTGCAGCTAGGGCGCTTGGGCTTCCTTCTCTGTTTGTGTAGGCGCCTAATACTGAGTTTGCGTAGATCACCGCTGAAGACTCTGCCCATGCAAGATGGGACCCTTGTCGGGGTTGTTCTATGTAGTATGGAGTGCATGTGAGAGTGGGTTCTGCACCCATTTTTCTGTATAATTTGATAATGTGTCGCTGTTTTTCCTTTTGAGTTGTTGAAACCTTCGCTGGGTAGTCTGGGTCAAGGCTTGAGGGGTTAAGCGTTGTCCCAACCTTGACATGTCCAGCCGTATTCGCAAGCTCTTCTAGAAAGCCTATTGGGGCATCGCTGATGGTTTTGTAGGAGACACCGGAGAGGTGGGCGGACTTTATGGGAATTAGCTTTGTGGCGCCGAACAGGTCGCCAAGGCGTGTGAGGATTTGCGTAGAGACTTGACATGCCCAGCCGTATTCGCCGTCGTACATTTTTTCTTCTTCAGTTGTCAAGTGCATGGTTTCTTCTCCAAGATCTTGACAGTTCCATTTCTGCCGTCAATCTCAACTTCGTCGCCCGTTGCGATTTGCTCGATCTCTATCTGGTCTATCATTGGAATTTCTGCGATTATAGCGCCTACGACTACTACAGGATCGGCTGTTTGGTTTACGATTGCTTTGGGTGCCAAGTTCTTCTTTGCTAGGGCATAAAGCACATAGCTGCCAACCGTTGATCCGTGTCCGTGGGAAAAGCAGAAAACGGAGCCTTTAAGCCTCTTTCCCTCTAGATCGTGGTCTTTTTCAACAATCGTTCCAGTGGTCGGATCTACGCCTCCCAAAAAGCTTATGGGCTTTTTGGATACTAGTGCTGTTCCTTTACAGTGTCCTGAAACAATAACTCTTCCTTTCAAGGTACGCGTCGCCAAGATTTTCCACCTTGATTAATAGGATATTCGTGCTGAATATGGAAGTTCACCTAGCACCTCCGTTGCTGCTTCACTAACTTTTAGGCGGTACTTTTCCTCAGTATAGACGCGCACGACATTTATGAACCCTCTTAGAGCTTCGAAAATTCTTGAAACTTCGCTAAGGCGATGGGGAACCTTTCTTCCATCTCTTGTTTTGTCGAAGATTGGGATTTCCATGGGCTCCATGAGAACCGAGTGGTGGTAGGGCACCGAGGGCAACGTAGGTACGTCTATGACAACGAACCGGGGTTTCACATCTGCTTTTTCCGCGATCTTGTCTCGCATCTCATTGCGAATTTCTTCAGCACTAAATAGCTTCGAGATTGTTTTGTCTTTGACATAGAACGTCTGGTCGTAGGCACATTTGAGCAGCCGTCGCCTTTCTAAGTTTTCCATGATTCTGCGGGATTTTTCGCAGAGCTTCAGCATTGTCCAGACAGTGTAGTCGTTCAGAGCCAAATATTCTTCTGGTGTTTCAAAATCGACCAATCCTAATTCATCCTTTGCTCTTTCCATCGCCATCGCGAGCATAATCTGGGCGGCACGGCTCACACGGTGAAAGTAAATGCTTTTGAAGGATTCTATACGTGCAAGTATGAACGATTCAAGAGCGGAAAGCGCGCCGGAGTCAACTGCCAAGCTGTCATCTAGGACATCTAGCACATGGATAAGGCGAAAGACATCTACGTTGCCGTATTCTGCGCCTGTATGGTAAGTGTCTCTTACAATGAAGTCAAGTTTGTCCACATCGACCGCGCTTTGAATAATCTGGTCGATAAACATCTTACCTTTACGATGTAAGGAGCCTGTAGCTAGTTTTGCCACATCGTTTGCGTCATATCCAGCTTTTTCTATTATTCCGCGTAGTTCCGATTTCTTTATCACCCAAACCGTCAGTTCTTCGTGGGTTTTGTCGAGGAATTTCTCAAGCAGATGCTCAAAAACATGGGAGAACGGTCCATGTCCGACATCATGAAGCAGGGCTGCAAAACGAATCATTATGAACTCCTCCTTTGATAGATACTGAGATAGGTTGGAGTTTTCTGTTAACCGTTGGGCTAGGTACATGGTGCCGATGGAGTGTTCAAAGCGGGTATGGTTAGCACCTGGGTAAACATATTCAGCCCCTGCCAATTGACGAAGCCTGTGAAGACGTTGGATTGGAAATGAATCTACGATGTCTTTTTCTATCTTATTTATGTAGACATATCCGTAAACTGGGTCTTTTATCTCACCCCACCGTTCCCCCATCACTATCGACGCTCCAACTCCTATCTCGGTAATTGATATATAAGACTGTGTTTTCTCATGCTTTCTACGATTACGCCCTCTTGAAGTCGCACATTGGCATGACTCCGCGAATCAAAAATTAAAACACAAAGCACAAGTGTCTTGCCAGAGCAATAGGGTTACCGAGGCTACCATAAGAATAGGAAGTAGAGTTTTCTAAATGAGAAGACTCTGCCTGAGGCTTAATTACCTTGTTCCTTAGGCAATTTCTAATATGATTGAAAGGTAATTAAAAGTGGTGGCGAAACTGAAAGGCGTGTTTATCTGCGTTGAAGGAATTGATGGCAGTGGAAAGACTACTCAATCGCGTCGCCTTGTAAAGAATCTAACGAGGAGAGGATACGATGCGGTTTACACTTCCGAGCCCAGCAAAGGCGTTTTCGGCAAAATAATAAGAAAACACATTCTAGAAGGAAACAGCCGCGTTCCAACTGTCGTAGAAGCCGTGCTCTTCGCAGCAGACCGAGTTGATCATGTCGAGAAGAAAGTCAGACCCTTCCTCACAGCAGGAAAAATAGTCATCTGCGACCGTTATGTCTACTCCTCCATCGCATATCAAGGATCCTCAAGCCTTAACTTAAGATGGATAGAAGAGATCAACAGACACGCCATTAAGCCAGACCTTGCAATATACATTGATGTCCCACCAGAAGTTGTGATAAACCGCATAAAACGAAAGAAGTCGGTCATGGAGACAATACAGACTCAGAGGAATGTTAGGAAACTATACTTAAGATTGGTGAAAGAGAAGTCGCTTGTAAAGATCTATGGAAATGTCTCAATAAAAAAAGTCGGTAACGCCATTGAAAATGTGGTTTTAAGATTCTTAAAGACTAAACTGTCCGAGAGCTCTCCAGCTTAAGAACCGCGGAATATCGATCATCCAGTTCCTTCTTAATGTTCTTCGTCAAGAAGCCTATTAAATCCTCTATATGAACCCTTTGAGGACCCCGTTCATGGAAAACCATGAACTCTAAATGATTCCTGTCGAAAACAAACCGCAGCAGATAATAATCAAACTTTAACGGAGTACACTTCCTCGGCTCGTCAGAAATATGATATTGAAGAGCGCAAAAGAAGTCGAGAAATGTCAATACATTCCTCTCGATTTCATCTTCCAAATAGTTTAGCTCGTTCTCGTCTAGGAAAGCAAAGGTCCCTTCTTCCCCAATGCCAAACTCAAAGTTCACCTCACACCGTGGAGTCGATGGATAAGTTATTTCCTCAAGTCCGCATTTTCTGCGGTTCAACTGATAGAGAGCCTTAACTGTTGCATGCTGAACCTTTCTCAGCGAGGCCCTGTAAGTAAAACGTGCCATACCATGGATAATCTCTGGAAAATTCTCGTAATGGCCCAGCACACTTTGGCACCTAGGCTTTTATCTTCCTCAACTTTTCAAGACTTTCCAGAAGCGATGTCAAAACGGCATTGAGCTTCTGCAGTTTGTCGACGTTCTCTTCTTCTCTAATTTTCTTTTCAACTGCTTGTATCTTCTTTAACAGCGTATTCTCTAGAGCTGCCATATGGGCCTGACTCGTCGCCTGTTCTGCATCTTCGCCTTCTTTCACAACTATAACGCGTTTTTTGCATTTCGCACACCATAGCTCCCCACTTTTGAACCTGAACAGGGGAGAGGCACACGCTGGACAAGAGAGCTCTGTCAGTGTGGCTCCTTGCTTCAGCATATTTACCATGTGCTGGATGTCCTTGGCCTTTTTAGACAAGCTTAAAACCTCAAAGACTAAATATTATTGCCTAGGTAATTTGAGGCTTGCTCTCAATTTCGCCTAATAGAGGCCCAGTTTATGGTGAGTAAAAAGAGGCTGAAGGAATACGAGGAAAGAACAGCACAAGCTATGGTTGTGCTAGGGCAGATTTCTGAAGATACAACAACGCCGCGGAATATAAGGAGGGCTGCCAAAGAATCGATAGATGCACTTCAGGACGGAGATTTGACTCATGCGGTGAGGGCTTCAAACGCGATTTCTATCTTAGACGATATTCTTCAGGACCCAAATATGCCGCCTTACACCCGCGTGAAGCTTTGGAACGTTATGAGCCTTCTCGAGGCCATCAAGGACTAGTGGAACGAGAGATTCATGAAGGCCAACGCATGAAAATTGGGTTTGCGGCGTTTTGATAGCGAAGACGCTGATTGGTTTATGGATTTGTGAGACACTAAAGATATATGGCAGTTACAATATTCTGTGAAAGGCTTTGGAGGATGCCGCTTGAAATATGACGTAGTAATCGTCGGAGCTGGACCTGCTGGTATCTTCTCGGCTATAGAGCTTGTAGAAAATACGTCGCTGAATATTCTGATTCTGGATAAGGGGGTAGATCTTGACAAGCGTAAATGTCCCGCAAGTAGGGGACTTGGATGCATCAACTGTGATCCATGTCATGTCCTTCACGGTTGGGGTGGTGCAGGAGCCTTCAGCGACGGAAAGCTAACACTTTCCACACAGGTAGGTGGGTGGCTTGGCAAATATGTCAACGAAGAAGAACTTCAGAAACTCGTGGAATATGTTGACGGAGTTTACATGAAGTTTGGTGCTCCAAACAATGTTTACGGGGCTGATTTGGACCGGATTGAGGAAATTGAACGAAAGGCATCTCTCGCAGGTTTAAAGTTGATTCCGCAGAAGGTTCGCCATATGGGAACCGAGAAGTGTGCTGAAACGCTTCGGAAGATGCGTAGCTTCTTGAATGGAAAAGTCAAGGTGAAGACCAGAGCTGAAGTCAAGGGACTCATAGTCAAGAATGGAGAGATCGAAGGCGTCGAGACTGTTAATGATGACAAGTTTTTCGGTAAGTACGTGATAGTGGCGCCTGGACGCAGTGGCGCTGAGTGGTTGAAAGTCGAAGCTCAAGCTTTAGGGTTGAAGACGTTGAATAATCCGGTTGACGTAGGGGTTCGCGTAGAAGTCCAAGCCCCAATTCTGGAGGAGTTGACAAGTACTTTGTATGAGCCGAAGCTTGTCTACTATTCAAGGTTCTTTGACGATTACGTCAGAACTTTCTGCGTCGCTCCATATGGAGAGGTAATCACCGAATCATATGATGGCATTCTGACGGTGAACGGACAAAGTTATGCAGAGAGGAAGACAGATAACACCAACTTCGCGATTTTGGTGACTACGAGTTTCACTGAACCATTTAGAGAGCCAATCGCTTATGGAAAATATATCGCTAGGTTAACTAATTTGCTGAGTGGGGGAGTCATAATTCAAAGATTGGGAGATTTGCAGGCAGGGCGGCGTTCAACGGAGGCAAGGATTAATCGTAGTATTGTGGCACCGACATTGAGAAGTGCGACCCCAGGGGACTTGAGTTTCGTCCTGCCCTACAGGTATATAGCGGACATTCGAGAGATGCTGGACGCGTTGGATAAAATTGCACCTGGATTGGCATCAAGGGACACATTGCTCTATGGGGTTGAAGTGAAATTCTATTCATCGAGGTTAGCGTTGAATGAATGCTTAGAGACACCAATCAAGAACTTGTTCACAATTGGCGATGGAGCAGGACTTACGCGAGGGCTTGTTCAAGCATCGGTCTCAGGTGTGATAGCTGCAAGGCAGGTCGTAGACAGAGAGAAAGCCGCAAGAACAGGAAAGAATCCAGACATTTAGCGTGAAACTGAGATTTTCACCGTTTTAGTCTTAACCTTTTCAATCAGCACTTGTCTCTGAATCTTTGACTTTGCCAATGCGCGCTGTTGCCACAGCACCTCTAGAGCATTACGATTACTGTTTAGACTCAGGGTTCAGGCAGACAAACTCACCTGGACCGTGAACACACAAACCACCGAAAGCCTTTTTCACACCCACACACATTACACCTACAATCCAAGCAGGAGCAACTCTGAACATGTGCATCCTCGGAAAAGACAAACTCGTCAAGCTCATAGAACAATACCGCATAATTTACCCTTACGACTACCACCTCCTTGACGGCGATGGCTACGTCCTCACCGTCAAGGAAGAAACTACATTGAACTATATGGAACACCAAAACATCATAAGCTACGAAGTAGTTTTCACACCGCCTAACCTCGTCGCCCATTTGACAGCCAAGAGCAAATATGGGCGCATGGGACTGAGTTTCCTCAACGCGGCGAAAGTCCACAGCGGCTTCATCGGACGCTTAGCACTAGAAATCGTTAACCTGAGCAATGACCGAGGCCCAATCACTATAAAACGAGGCGACCCCTTCATGCACATCGAATTTATAACTCGCGAAGGCAAACCAGCCCCCTACGCAGGACCCTACCAATTCCAATATCTCACAGAAGAAGAAAAACAAATGTACATTCCCATCCTCAAGGAAGTTTTCCCAAACTACGAAGACCTAGAAAGGATATGGTTCAAGATCAAGCCACCGATGACAACTTGACTCAGAGTTTATATTTTAAATTCATAACCGCCATAAAAACGGATAACAAACGCTTTAAATATTAGCAAATTTGCTATGCTGAAGGGAACAATAATGAAGGCTAAGAATTATCGAGATGTAAAAGGCCAAGCTTACACAAGAAAAGAGTATATTAAAAGTTCGCCCCCTTCAAAGATCAACAAATTCACGATGGGAGACACAAAAACAGAGTTTCCAATAGAAGCAAAACTAATTGCCCTGAAGAGTGCTCAAGTCCGCCACAATGCCCTAGAAGCCGCAAGAATTGCCTCCAATCGCCTCCTGTCAGAGAACCTTGGAAACAACTATTTCCTGCGAATCATGCCATATCCACATACAGTCCTAAGGGAAAATAAAATGATCTTCGGCGCCCATGCAGACAGGCTTCAAGACGGAATGCGCGGATCCTTCGGCAAACCAATAGGAACAGCAGCCAGGGTAAAAACTGACCAGCCTGTAATAGTTATAAACGTAAATATAGACGCAGTGGAAATCGCAAAACAAGCCCTAAAACTAGGCAAAGCAAAACTTCCAATGCCTTGCCGCATAACAATCGAAAAAACAGGAGACTAATAGCTATGAGCACCTCCAGAGAAGAGAAACTTGTGCTTTGGTTTGAAGAGCTGACAAAGAAGGACATCCCTGTAGTCGGTGGCAAAAACGCAAACTTAGGAGAAATGACACAAGCGAAGATCCCTGTCCCCCCAGGATTCGCAATAACAGCCCAAGCATATAAGAAGTTCATAACTGAAACCAACATTGCTCAGAAAATCTACCGAACCATAAAAGAGGTGGTTGCTGACACTGACAACCCTAAGCAATACGAAGAAGCATCAGAAAGGGTGAGAAAAATCATCGAAGCTGCCGAGATGCCGAAAGAAATAGTGGAAGCAATTAGAGACGCTTACGAAGAACTAGGTAAGAAGACAAATGAAGCTAACGTCTCTGTAGCTGTTCGTTCAAGTGCAACCGCAGAGGATTTGCCCGACGCTTCTTTTGCCGGCCAACAAGAAACATACCTCAACGTCAAGGGACCTGACGAACTGGTTAAAAAAACCAGCAAATGCTGGTCCAGTCTTTTCACTCCGAGAGCCATTTTCTACCGAGATAAGAAAGGCTTCAAACATGAAGAAGTCCTCATTAGCGTGGGAGTTCAAAGAATGGTGAACGCTAGGTCAGCGGGCGTCATGTTTACAATAAACCCGGTTACTGGTGATCGAGACCAGATAATCATCGAAGGCACTTGGGGCCTCGGCGAAGCAGTCGTCTCAGGTGCTGAAACCCCAGATCATTTCGCAGTGGACAAACGAACACTTCAGACAGTTGAACGAAGAGTAGTCAAAAAAACAGTTGAATACGTCCGCAAACAGGAAACTGGAAAGACAGAGCGTGTCAGCGTGCCTTCGGATAGACAAGAGAAACCATGCATCACTGATAAGGAAATTCGCAAATTGGCTCAGCTGGGCAAACAGATTGACCAGCATTACGGCAAACCTCAAGACATTGAATGGGCGATAGATCGTGATTTGAAGTTCCCTGAAAACGTTTTCATCGTACAATCAAGACCGGAGACTGTTTGGAGCATAAAGGAAGAAGAAAAACGCGTCGAAGAAGCTGGAGCACCGAAACCAACGTCAGAGATGAAGGCAGTTGTCAGAGGCATCGCAGCTGGCAGAAGAGACATAAGGTTCGGTGTGGCAAAAATCGTCCCTACTCCCGAAGACGCAGCAAAGCTTCTCAAAAAGGGAGACATACTTGTCACAACCATGACGAATCCCGATTTCGTACCTTACATGAAGCTTGCCGGCGCCATAGTGACTGACAAAGGCGGCGTCACTGCTCACGCAGCAATAGTAAGTCGTGAGCTGGGGATACCATGCATCGTAGGTGCCGAGACAGCGACCAAAAAAATGGAAACAGGGAAGGAATATACAGTGGACGCTCAAAACGGTGTGGTTTATGAGGGCATAATAGAACGATTTGAAGAGCCCACCTCTTCAGCAGCCGGCATAGGGTCTGTTGGTACTGTTCAACCTTCACCTGTAACTGCTACAAAGATTTTTATGAACCTTGGAGTGCCAGAGAAGATCGACGAATACAAGGATTTGCCCTTCGACGGCATAGGGCTTATGCGCATAGAATTCATTCTCGCCAGTTACATAGGTGAGCACCCGCTGTACCTGCTTGAAAGGAACGAAGGAGACAAGTTTGTTACCAAGTTGGCGAAAGGCATAGCAAAAGTTGCGAGGGCAATTCAACCCAGACCAGTTGTCGTTAGGTTCAGTGACTTCAAAACCAACGAATACCGAGATTTGAAAGGCGGCGAAAAATACGAAATTGAAGAAGCAAATCCGATGCTAGGCTGGCGGGGAGCAAGCCGCTACATAAGCGAATGGTACGAAAAAGCCTTCAGACTTGAATGCAAAGCCATACGCAAATGCCGTGAAGAGTGGAGACTTAAGAATGTCTGGATCATGCTTCCTGTCATAAGAACCTTCTGGGAAGCCAAAAAATGCCTCAACATCATGAGAGAAGAAGGCTTAGAAAGCTCAAGAGACTTTCAAGTGTGGTTCATGGCTGAAACACCATCTATAGCAATAATGGCAGATGAGTTTTCAAAGCTCTGCGACGCTTTTTCAATAGGCTCAAACGATATGACTCAAGGCATTTTGATGATTGACAGAGATTCTGAAAGACTTGGAAAGATGGGCTACTTCGACGAACGAGACCCTGCAATCAAACGCATTATAGCACATCTAATCAGAGTGGCACATGAGAATGGAGTTACGGTCTCCATCTGCGGTGAAGGACCTTCAAACCTGCCAGACTTTGCTGAGTTTCTCGTTCGTTGCGGTATTGACAGTATCTCAGTCAACAACGACGCTGTGGTGAACACCAAGAAACTGGTTGCCAGTATCGAGAAGAAAATCTTACTTGAACAGGCAATAAAGGGCCAAGAGCATAAGCAAAACACAAGAAAGAAAACGTCGAATGAACAGAACTGGACTCTCAGCTAATCCCACCCTCAGTCACCCTAACTAGATATCCGCTTCAGAGAACCCGCAAATGCCATCATCAACCTTTGATCTGGAAGAAACACGGCTAGAAAAAGAGGTTCAAAAGAGAAAGGCAAAATTAGTACTCCTACAACTTCCCGACGGGTTGAAGCCTCAAGGACCAAGACTTGCCGCCGCTGTTGAAAAGGCAGGTGCTCTTGCAATTGTTTCAGCAGACGCGTGCTACGGCGCCTGTGACTTGGCGGTAGTTGAAGCAGAAAGACTAGGTGCAGATCTCATCGTCCACTACGGGCACAGTGAAATGCTGAAACAAGCAGCGTTTTCAACACTCTACATCGAAGCAAAGGCAAAAAGCTCCGTGAAAAAAGCTGCAAAGAAAGCAGTTCCATATCTTGAACCGTGGAAGAGAATAGGCTTGGTGACAACCGTTCAACATATACATAAACTTAATGACGTGAAAGAAGTGCTTTTGAAGGCGGGAAAATCCATTGCAGTTGGGGATAGCGGACGGTTAAAGTATGCTGGCCAGGTTATCGGCTGCGACTATAGCAACGCAAAAGCAGTTTCGAAGGAGGTAGACGCCTTTCTATTTGTGGGCGGAGGTAAATTCCACCCGTTAGGTGTAACTCTAGCCACGGCGAAGCCTACGATAGTAGCAGATCCTTACGAAAAAAGAGCGTTTTCCATAGAGGCCTCAGCTGCGAGAATGCTGAGAAAACGATGGGCAAGCATCCACAAAACGAGGCAAGCTGAAAAAATCGGCATACTAATAGGGTTAAAAGCGGGACAGAAAAGACTAGATCAAGCCTTGAAAATGAAGAGAACGATTGAAAACGCCGGCAAGACAGCCATTTTTTTTGCTTTAAAGGAGATCACTCCAGAAGCTTTAATGCAATTCCCAACAATAGATGCCTTCATCAACACAGCATGTCCCAGAATATCCCTAGATGAGGCTAAGAGGTTCCGTAGACCTTTACTCACGCCTAACGAGGCACTTGTTGCTTTAGGTAAGTTACAATGGGAGGAACTATGCGAAAAAGGCTGGTTCGAAAGCTAGACCTAGAAATCGCGCTTTCAAAAATCAAGCCGCATCCATCACCAAAAGCCCACTTAGAGCAATACTCAATAACCCCGCAGGTTGCCGCAGAACTACTTTACACAGCTACATACACATATGACGACATAGCAGGCAAAGCCATAGTGGACTTAGGCTGCGGAACAGGAAGACTCGCCATAGGAAGCGCCCTTCTTGGTGCAAAAGAGACCGTTGGCGTAGACATAGATAATGTTGCCACAAAAAAAGCGTTGACAAACGCTGCAAAACTGGGCCTAAAAGAAAAGACTCAATGGATAACTACTGACGTCACCACGATTAATGGAGCCTTCGACACAGTACTGCAAAATCCTCCTTTCGGAGTTCAAAGAAGAAAAGCCGACCGCAAATTTCTGGAAAAGGCTCTTGAAATAGGCAAGCGTATCTATTCATTACATAAGAGCAGGAGAGAAAACCGCGAACTTGTCAAAAAGCTAAGGGGACACAAGGCTAGATTTACCCCAGTTTCACCCTCTTCCTTTCTGAAAGAATTCATTGAAAAAAACGGTGGAAGAGTGAAAGCAGTTTATGCTACAATAATGACAATACCCTACATGTTTAAGTTCCATCGGCGGCGAAAACACGAGTTCATCGTTGACTTATACATAATTGAAGGAGGCAATAGATCTTAATCCGCAAAAATAGATGATGTGAAGGCTATTCTTTCAGTTTCTCAAGGATGATATAAGGACATCCCTTGATCGCCC
>CAYGBS010000043.1:0-14119 GCA_964348215.1 uncultured Candidatus Bathyarchaeia archaeon | reverse complement strand
AATGGTTAATGTTAGCTTTGGTTCTCTTCCTTTCTATGTACAAGCATCCTGGACCTTTGGATGATGTCTCAAAACTTTCTCTTTCGAGAATGCTGGTTGCTGTTCTGCTTATTGCGATATTTGCTCTTTGCCTTTTCATTTTTTAGATGAAAAAAGGGAAAGTGTTTAGATTCTGTTGGTTGGCACAGCGACTAGTGTTTCCATGGTATAGTTGGTGTCAAAACCTGTGTGCATGACGAATTTCATTGCCGCAGCTTCATTGGCAGCTTCAAATATGATGATGCCGTCGTACCGTCCAAAAGTGAAAAAGATCTCGCGTACTGTTATACCTTTAGGTGCTTTCAGTGTTTTGAGGTGCTTTATCGCGTCGGCGCCTTTTCCTTTTGGAGACAGAAGGGTTACAAACAGCATGCAGTTTCCTCGCCTTGGAATATAGGATGCTATTTGCTTAAAAAACCAATTGTCGCATAGAGAAACTCGTTCTCACGGTATGGCTATGCATATCCTTCTGTTGTCCAGCTTGTAATCATGCCATTCTGCTTCAAGTTCACTTTTAGCCTTGCATAAGTGCACTTTTCTTGTGCGTACTAGCTCTGCCATGGTTTTCAGATGGGGCTTTAGTAGTTTTGCGCTTTCAGCATCCAGTTCTGACAAGTAAACTGTTTTTAATACTTCTGTAGGCGTAAAACCTAGTTCCTTCCGCAATGCTTGGACGCGTCGAGCCAAGTCACGCATCAAACCTTCTCCTAATAACGCCTTGTCCCTACGAGTGTCTAGCCATACATGCATGTCATCTTCAGAGGCTAGACTTCCCACTTTGTGCATTTCAGATTTGATATCTGCCAAAGCGTCCGCATATTCAACAGTTTTTATGTTTGCTAGTTCAAGGAACAGGTCTTCAAGGTTCTTTACTGCGTTTTGTGCATCTTTCGGTCCTGCCAACACCGCCTTCCTTAGCGGCCATCGACGCTTCAGCTTCGCTGTCTGCCGTGCAGAGTAGGTCAGAGAGACGTATTTGAGAAAGGTGTCAAAGTCATGTTCCAGCTTTGGGTCCTCAAGTCTTTCATTAGGGACGGGCCATTCTTCGAGGTTTACCGATTCCAACAATGTTTTGTTCAGTGCTTTGTGAACTTGCTGGTACATAGCCTCACATAGGAATGGTGTGATCGGGTTGAAAAGCAAGTTTAAGGTTCTCAGTGTCTGCCAAAGAGTTGCGTATACTGTAAGCCTGCGATCTCGCGTTTCTTGGTCATCACTCCAAAGTTCACGTCTCACCATGGGAACATATTGGCGGCTTAGAAAGTTGACAACAAACTCTTCCAAGTCTGAGAGAGCAAAGTTGAATTCACAGTTTTCAAGCTTTTCAGTAACACTATCAACTGTTCTTTGCAGCTTTGAAAGCATCCAACAGTCCGGTGGTTTTAAGGTTTCATTTGCCTTCGCCCATTCTAATGTATGTTTCTGGGGGGTGAAACGGTCGTAAACTGCGTTTTGCATGAAGAAACGGTATAAGTGATAAAGCGTGCTGAGAACTTGGTATGGTCGTTTCTTAAGCTCTTTCACATCGAAATTCATGGAGTCTATCGGGGAGCATTTCCAAAGTACATAGAAACGGAAGAGATCAGCAGAGTATTTATCAAGTAATTCATCAGCGTCTATAACATTGCCGAGGCTCTTACTCATTTTGCGTCCTTTCTCATCTAGGACATGGCCATAAAACAGATATGCCTTGTACGGCGACTCCGCCTTCCCGGTCAACATAACATGCTCAAGAAGCAGCGTGTTTGCCCATCCCCTTGTTTGATCAATAGCTTCTACAAGGAAATCAACAGGCACGTAACGTTCGAACTCTTCGTCAGTGAACCTTGCATATGGCGCGGCACCACTATTGTGCCAAGTGTCCAAAACGAAGGGTTCCCGTTGCATCTTTCCACCGCACCTTCCACACTTAAACACGATTCGGTCTATCCATGGCTTGTGGAGCTCGAAATGCCCCTTTTGAGGCGTTACGGCTTTCTCGAACAGCTCTTTCTTGCTTGATACAAGTTCTTTGTACTCACAGCTTGTACACTTCCAAACTGGGAGGGGAGTTCCCCACACTCTTTCTCTTGAGAGGCACCATGGTTTGCCTTCGCGGAGAAACGCCAAGAAGCGGTTTTTCGGAGGGTCATAGTAGTATTTGACTCTCTCTGCAGCCTTGACTATTCGGTCATTTATCTTGCTGGTCCACAAGTAGTATTCTCTTCTGGCGAACCACACAAGCTTGTGATGAGATCGCCAGCATGTGGGATATTCATGCTGTATACGTTTCACCGAGACCAGCAATTCTCTTTTTCGCAGTTCCTCTACTACCATATCATCCGCGTCTCTGGCAAACAGCCCTGCGAATTTCCCTGCATCTCTGGTAAAGTTGACCTCGTCGTCAAAAGGAGCGTAGATGGGGACTTTATGTTTCTGGGCAGCGATAAAGTCTTCTTCGCCATTTCCCGGTGCGAGATGAACGACACCTGTTGCAGCGGTTACATCCACAAAGTCTTCACAGATAACCTTATGAACTGAAGGCTGTTTGTCAAGCTCTCGTTGTCTAGGAATGATGTCGAAAAATGGATAGTTGTATTCTGATCCTTCAAGTTCTTCGCCAAGAACAATGTCAAGCACCGTGTAATCTTGAACTTCAAGTTCCTGCATCGTAGGCTCTACACGCTGCATCGCCATTATCCAAATTTCATCTTCAACCTGAACCTTGGCGTATTTTGCATCTGGATGCACCGCCAGCATCAAGTCAGTAACTAGTGTGAAGGGCATCGTGGTCCAAACGAGGAAATACTCATTTTTCGTATTTGAGACTTGAAATTTGAAGTAGAGTGAAGGGTCTTCGACTTCTTCATAGCCCATGCCGACTTCGGCATTGCTTAACGACGTTTGGCAATGGGGACAATAAGCTACAACATAGTAACCTTCGCCCAGCAATTCTTGGTCCCAGGCACGTTTAAGGTACTTCCACTCGCGCTCTATGTACTCGTCTAAGTAGGTCCAGTAAGCTTTTGTGTCGTTTATGAAAACTCCAGCTTTGACATCAACGCCGTGCCAAGCGGCATAGTACTTCATTATGACTTCCTTGCATTCAGCAACGAATCGTTCTTCTCCCACTCGCTCCAACAGGTCTTTCTTATTCTTAACGTTTAATTGGCGTTCTACTTCCAGCTCAACTGGCAATCCTTGACAGTCCCAACCTGTCCAAAAAGGGACGTAGAAACCTTGCATTGATTTCCAGCGATAGCGGAGATCCTTCATTACTCGTCCGCGTACGTGGCCTACATGGGGGTATCCGTTTAGCGTTGGGGGGCCTTCTACGTAGCCTAAGACGCCGCTGTTCGTTTTCAGTCTCAGCCGTTCCAGTTTCTCAAGTATGTTGGTTCTTTCCCAGAATTCACGGACTTTTTGTTCAAGTTCAAGCGGGCGATAGCCTTTGGTAAGCCAGCCTTTAGAATCGGCTTCGAATTTGACGGTCACCTTTCATCAACACATCCCGCCGAACACAAGAAAGCTGTGGCCGTATATATAACTCTTTTGAACCAGTCCTTCAGAAAAGATGACTACTGATTTGCTCTGGCTTGCCACCAATTCCACTGACAATTACATTGGATAGACCTAACTCAATCAAATGTTCAGCCACGGCGTCGGCATAGTTTTGAAACGTGTTGATAAACACTGATGGCCCAGTATCGATAGAATACCAACATTGCACACCACTGCTCCGTAATTCATCTACCACCCGTATTAGCCGAATTGTGTCTGGCTCCCAAAGAACTAGATGCGATTTGCCAGTCATAGTAATTGCATGAAGATTGAGCGAGTCTTCTTCGGCAAGTTGCCCGATTGCAGCCGTGTCGCCCTTCACTATCGCAGATTGCATTGTCTCAACTAAGCCGTCTATGTTTCCAAGCCTTGCTTGAAAGAGAGGAGAGCTAACTACCTCTGCGTGAGCTTCCTCCGTTCTTATCTCAGAATGTATAGGCACGATGACCATGGAGAAGTCAACTTTTTCCGGCGAGGCTAACTGTTCAGCGTATGAATGCCCATCCTTATCTGCATACCACAGCGCGAAGCCTCCAGCAAGGCTTCTTGTGGCTGAACCGGCGCCGAGCCTCACAATCTCGGAAAGCGTGATGTAATCAAGGTTCAAATTCAAAGCGTTACATGTTGCCACTCCAAGCGCTGCGAATCCAGAAGCCGAAAAACCAAGACCTTTACCCATCTTAACGCTATTCTGAGAAATAACCTTGAAACAGCCTTGATAGCCAGCCAGCGTCTTCAACTTACTTAGGACAATTTGAATCCTTTCTCTCTCACGGCCAGTCACATGTTCTCCATTGACCACGATGACTTCTTCTCCGAGGCGTTTGTCGACTTCAACGGTTGTTGTAGTCTGCAAAGCATCGACACAAACTGATATGCTGTTATGAAAAGGTATTCGCTGAAATATGTCCTTTAATCCATGATACTTAACTAGTCCTTGAATGGGATGGGCGACTGCTGTGGCCTTCATCAAGCAACCCTCGGTCTAAATGGGCGTTTTTCTACCATCAAAACCTCTTCTAAACCTTCCAAACTCGTCCTCAATTTCTCGAAGTTGTTCGTTCACAAAAACCGGTCCGTCAACGCATACGCGATACTTGCCGATAATGCAACTGCCACATAATCCTATGGCACAACGCATGAACCTCTCTAGGCTTGCCTGCAAAGGCGTCTCATGTTTCTCAGCCAGCATAAAGACTTTAGAAAGCATCGCCTCCTTTCCACAAGCATAAATCGCATCGAATTTCTCTGCAGCCAAAGTTTCCTCCACCAGTTCGGTCAAAACACCTTTGTGCCCGTAGCTTCCATCCTCGGTGGAAGCGAAAATTCTAGCCTCAGCCTTCGAGAGTAGCCCTTCCAGCTTAGCTAAGAAAAGCAGTTCCTTCATAGTCTTCGCTCCCAACAGAAAAGTCACCCTAGTTCTCAGTTTGACCAGCCTCTCTGCGAGTAAAGCTAGTGGGGCGATTCCCGTCCCACCGCCAACTAAAAGAACGCTTCCTTTAACCGGGTTGAAACTGCTCCCGAAGGGGCCTCGAACACCGATAATATCGCCTCGCCCTTTTTTGTGCAAGAGATCTGTGGCTTCGCCAACATTAGCTGCAGTTATTGACGCGGAGCCATTGAAACTAGTTGAGGAAATACTCATGGGAATCTCATCAAAGCCGGGAAGCCAGACCATAATGAACTGGCCTGGTTTGGCTTGAGCACAGAGTCTATCATTGAAGAAAAGCGTTTTAACCAGTGAGCTTTCTCTAACCACCTTCTCGATTTTTACTCCTCTTATATAGTTATTTTCAATGGGATAGACCGACAATTTCTTTCACGCTGCCGATTTCTTTCTTTTCCAAAAAGGCTTCAATTCCCTTTGCGACTTGTCTGAAAACCTTTAATCCTTTTGTGGCTATTGCAGTACCTATCTGAACGGCAGAGGCGCCTGCTTGCATGAATTCCACAGCGTCCTGCCAAGTGCTAACTCCACCACATCCGATAACCGGGATTTTCACAGCATCGTAGATTTCGTATACGCATCTCACCGCTATAGGCTTTATCGCTGGACCAGATAAGCCTCCCACTTTGTTTCCTAGGACTGGTTTGGCTGTCTCTATGTCAATGACCATTGCTTTCACTGTGTTTATAGCGGTTACAGCGTCGGCACCTGCCCTTTCGGCTGCTTTGGCTACTTCGGCAATATCAGCGATGTTAGGTGTTAGTTTAACGAAGACTGGTTTTTCCACAATTCTGGTGACTTTCTTTACCACTTCTTCAACCAGCTCTGGGTCGTGGCCGATCTCAGCCCCAGTTCTCTCAGCGTGGGGACACGAGAGATTTAGCTCAAGCCCGTCTGCCTCGGTCTCAGCTGCCTTTCTCGCTATGATCGAAAATTCCTCAGGAGAATAGGCGTAGATGCTTACAATCATCGGAACGTTAATCCCTTTTGTTTCTTGAATATCCTTAGCGAAGTGGCCGATACTTGGGTTCGGAAGACCCATGGCGTTGACTAGCCCCCCTTCAACTTGAACTACTGAAGGATTTGAATAGCCGCTACGAGGTTTCAAGCCTAAAGACTTTGAGACGACTGCACCAGCACCTGAATCAGCTACTCGTTTCAACGTCAACCCTGACATTCCCAGTATTCCTGCTGCAAGCATGGTTGGATTGGCGAGTTTCAAACCCGCAATTCCTACTGCCAAACGACTACTCATGTCGAAAGCTCCGATTTAGTAAAGGTTATTCATCAGCAGACATAAAAGTTAGCAGGGAATCATTAAGAAGTCTTCGATGGGAAAAAGAATATGAAAGCAACAATCGCAGCGTCTTTGATAGGTGTCTTAGCCTTTGACGAAAAAGGACAGGTAGCTGACAGCATCCTGTTCAAGAAGGACGCAATACTCATAGCCAAAAAACTAAACAGGATAGATATGGGAAAGGTGATAGATGAAATAACTTCATTGGTTCAAAAACTCAGGAAAAAAGGCTACGATGCCTTTGTTTTTGAGAATACCACGATCGCAAGAACAATCGAGAGAAAACTTGGAGTGAACGTCAGCGTCGCGCAGCCCTCTGAACAAGGAGAAATTCTACGCAAGAACATGGAGAAATACGCCATGGAACTTGACTTCGTCAAACAGCCCCAAAAGCTACGCGATCTGACTCGTGAGATCTCTACGCAACTAACTCGATTAAGAGTGAAAAAAGCCGGAGAAAAAAGAGATCTAATGGTCGCTCAAGCTATATTGAGCATTGATGACTTGGACAAGACTGCAAACCTATTCATGGGAAGAATACGTGAATGGTACGGTCTACATTTTCCTGAACTTGACCGAATGATGGAAAAACACGAAACTTACGCAAGACTCGTATTAAAGCTTGGAGAAAGAGCAGATTTTACCCCAGAAAAACTGGAAAAAGAGGACCTGCCTCCGAGGAAGGCGGCGCAAATTTCAGAAGCTGCAGAGAACTCCATGGGAGCAGAGCTGACAGACAGCGACATTAGGCAAATCCAAATGCTTTGCGAACAGACCCTTAGACTCTACAGCCTAAGACAAGATCTGCAGAAATATGCAGATTCAACAGTGGAAGAAGTTGCCCCTAACATTCAAGCCCTAGTAGGCTCACTACTAGCAGCCCGACTGATAGCACTAGCCGGAGGACTTATAAACCTCGCCAAAATGCCTGCTAGCACAATCCAAGTTCTAGGTGCCGAAAAAGCACTCTTCAGATCCTTGAAGACAGGAGCAAAACCGCCGAAACACGGCATCATATTTCAAGACACATTGATTCATGACGCCAAGAAATGGCAGAGGGGAAAGATGTCAAGAGCATTAGCGGGAAAACTAGCTATAGCCGCCAGAAGTGATGCTTTCAGTAGTAGATACATCGGCGATTCCCTAAAAGCAGACTTAGAGAGACGAGCCGACGAGATTAAAGAGAAATACCAAAAGCCTCCTCTAGGAAAAGCACGAAAACCAAAGAAGAGCCGAAGCCGGAGAAAAAGGAGAAAGAAACGTGGCCGTAAACGTTAAACCACACTCGAAATTCTCTGGAGTTCACTGGATCATACTTGAAGACGGCGGAAAAAGGCTTGCCACCGAAAACTTAACCCCTGGAAGGCAGATCTATGGCGAACGTCTAGTCTCCTTCAAAGGGGTCGAGTATAGAGTTTGGGACCCTTTCCGAAGCAAACTTGCAGCCGCGATCTTGAAACGACTAGCAACCTTGCCTTTGCACTTGAACTATAAGGTTTTATATCTCGGTGCAGCGTCGGGAACGACAGCCAGCCATGTTTCAGACATAACGGGAGAGAATGGACACATTTACTGTGTGGAATTCGCTGCCCGTGCTATGCGAGAATTGGTTCATAACGTTTGTGCTTTTCGCATCAATATGACGCCGATACTGGAAGACGCGAGAATGCCACGAAAATATGCGATGTTTGTGGAAAGGGTGGATACTATATACTGCGACATAGCACAGCCTGAACAAGCTAAAGTGTTGGCAGACAACGCCGAGCTCTATTTAAAGGAAAACGGGTGGGCCATGTTAGCAGTCAAGTCACAAAGCATCAACGTTACTAAAAGGCCAGTTGAGATTTACAAACAAGAGGCAAATATACTGAAAAACCGTGGCCTAGCTGTAAAGCAAGTTGTACAACTTGAACCATACGTAAAAGCTCACGCGATGATTGTATCAAAAATTTAAACCCCAAATCGCCTCCGTATCTGATTCTAACAATTGATTCTATAAACATGTTTATATTCAACCTTCACGTAATGATTTATCACCAAGGGGGAGGAGATGGACAGAGTTAAAATTCTGGACAACGCTGAATCCCTTTTCGAAAAAGCAGGCTTCTATCTATCACAAAGATGTTGTGCACGGCCTAGCTGCTTTGACTTTGCAGCGCGAAGAGAGAAGCAACTCACTTTTGTCAAAATTCACCCTAACATTAGTAATGTTTACGAAAAGGATGCTGAAGGCATCACAACTCTGGCTAAGCTTTTCTATGGAACACATTTGTTCATCTGTGAAAAGACTCGAAACAAACCGCTGGAGGACGACACGGTGTATTCAAGATATAAGGTCGCTGCGGTCACCAACAAAACCCTTGAAGACGCGCTAAACAAGATTGGCCCGTTGATCGAAGCTGGTCCTGGGGGATACTATGTTCAGTTGGATGGAGAAGCCGTCAGAAAAGAGAGGTTAAAGAAGGGATTGTCTATAGGGAAGTTGGCAGGGATTATGGGAGTTTCCCGTAGGACACTCTACGGTTATGAACGGGAGATGGCTAAGGCGTCTGTCTCGACAGCCTACAAACTCGAATGGATTTTAGGTATCCCTGTTGTGAAGCCCATTGACATCTTCACATATCCAGAAGAAACCGAAGGCTTTTTCACCGTGGCAAAGCGCATAATCAGCAAAAGTCGTTTTCTCCAATTTGTCATCAGAAAGCTGCTTCAGTTTACCTTTGCAGTTTTCCAGATCCGGAGGGCTCCCTTTGATTTCATCGCGAAAACTCCAGAAAATGAGATGAACCTTCTGGGGGCTGTTGCCCACGAAAGAGAGCGGAATTTCAAGGTGAGAACTGAAGAGATTGCAAGTGTCAGTAAAGTCGTGGAGGCACAGCCGATACTTCTCACAGATAGCAGGAAAGTTTCCACAGATAATGTTCCGCTTATTCACCGTGAAGATTTCGAGAAGATCAAATGCTGTGAAGATTTGATGGCTAAGCTTTAGTCATACTTTCCTGAAGCTCCATTTGCTTTGATTTTGCATCAGCCTTAGCTGTTTTTGCAGGTTTCCAAGATCGCCGCACGAAATCAGGGTATATATCATATATTCTCGCTAGAGTCTCAAGGAACACTGCGGTTTTAGCGTCTGTCATGTACCCGCTTCCAAAATCTCCATATCGGGCTTTCAACGCGTCTATGTTTCGATCCCGTTCAACCTTGGCGATTATTGAAGCGGCAGATACTACAGGGTAGTTTTTGTCTGCTTTATGTTCTGATATCACTTGTACAGGAAAGCACAGACATTCTAAGATGTGCTGTTTGTAGCGATCTGTTAAAACGTCAGAAGCGTCGACTATAGCGACATCGGGTCTAAGTTCGTCGATTATTCTTGCCATGGTTTGCGCTTCTAAACGATTAAGCTTATGTAGCTTTCTTCTCGTGTTCACTGCCTTGTCTATTTCTGCAGGGGGAATTTCTATGACATATGTATTGAAGGCTATCTGCCTAATCTCTTTAGCAAGTTGTTCCCGCCGGCGTCTGGACAGAAGCTTACTATCTTTTACCCCGAGGTCCAAAAACTTAGCTTGATCTCTTTCATCTACCAAAACGCCGGCCACAACCAAGGGGCCTATGACACACCCGCGGCCTGCCTCGTCTACACCTAATACTCGCATGCGCCAGCCTTCACACAAGTTTTATGGTGAGGAACTTAAGAATCTTTTTCTCAATCGAGGCGGGAAGTTTATCTCCAGTTTTCCGGGACATCTCAACAATTTCTACGTCTTCCCTGGACTTAATTTGTCTAACAAGGTGATGTTGAGCGCGATAGTGAATCGTTCCAAGTATTGGTTTAGGTCCATTAACTGCTTTTCGAATCGCTTCCCTGAAATCTCCAGACAGGAGCTCCATAGGGCCTACTTCGTCAATCAGCACTATCTCTGAGTCTTGTAGGGCATTTAGTATGGCCGCCACACCTATGGATTTGAGGTCGGCAAGGTTGACTCGATATTTACCTATTCGAGGACCCGTGGGTTGGCGAACGTGTGCTAGCCATCCTTTTCTTCTTGTCGCATAGTCGTGGATTTCGAAGCCTACGCGAACGCCTTTTTCTCGAATTTCTTGGCTGATCATACCGCCGAGCTTGTAGTTTCTTGCCTTCAGTTTTTCAGCGGTTTTAAGCAACACAGTTGTCTTTCCTGTTCTAGGAGGCCCTGTTAAGAATATGAGCCGTTTCATGCCTGTGTCATCACATCTTCCATGAATTATTTTAAGTATCCAAGACTAACATGTCTTGTGTTCCACTGAAGAGATTGAGCTTTCCCTTTCCCACGGAAGTTGTTACAGAGGGCGTCGTTGAGGTAGTTGTGCCTAGACTTAAGGCTTTTGTGAAGAAGGCTTCTGACTATGCGCCGTCTAAGGCTCCGGTGTTTTACAACCCTGTAATGGAGTTGAATCGAGATTTGGCTGTTTTGGCGCTGCAGGCCTTTCAGAGATGCGTGGGGCGCCGGCTGAAGGTTTGTGAGCCGCTGACTGGTTGCGGGATCCGAGGGATAAGGTTGGCAAAGGAAGTTGAAGGTGTCGAAAACCTCGTTGCAAATGACGTTAATGCTGAGGCTTGTCGATTGGCGAAATTCAATGTTGAAGAACAAGCTGTCAGAAAAGGTCCCCGTGGAGCATAAAGACGCGAATTTCTTGCTCAGTCGTTATGGGGCTCCAAGGAGGCGGTTTGACTGCATAGATATAGATCCTTTCGGTTCACCAATGCCTTACGTGGATTCCGCTCTGAGGGCTCTGCGGAGAGGCGGGTTATTGGCGTTAACCGCTACTGACCTAGCTCCTTTGTGCGGCGTACATCCCGAAGCCTGTCTGCGGAGATATGGTGGAAGACCACTGCGAACTGAGTATTGCCATGAATTAGCTATCCGTTTATTGGCTGGAGCTGTTACTAGGTCTGCCGCAAAATATGATGTTAGCGTCAAAATGGCGTTTAGTCACAGTTCGCAGCATTATGTCAGATTATATATTGCAATTAACTACGGAGCTAAGAAAGCAAACGCCAGCCTCAGAAAAATCGGCTTCATCAATCACTGCTTTGCCTGCTTTCACAGGGATGCGATAGCTGGAGCATTTCTGGATGAAAGAAGGAAGTGCCCTGAATGCGGCAAAAGGATGAATGTTGCAGGCCCTTTATGGATAGGGAAAATCATTGACGAAAACTTCGTTGCTTCTATGGAAAGAGAAGCGAAGACCAGGGATTTTAGACTGAAAAAGAAGATTCGCAGGCTCTTAGTTCATACCAAAGGAGAAGCAAATGCACCTATGACATATTATATGGTGGATAAGATCTGTGACAAACTTGGTTTACCTGTCCCGCCGATAAAAGATGTGGCAGCGAAACTGATAGAAGCAGGAAACCAAGTAAGGCTAACTCACTTCAAAACCCACGGCATCAAAACAGACGCTCCAGCGAAAACAGTCAAAGAAATAATAAGCGAGCTGCGTTGAGCACTGTCCTCAGTGTGAAAGTAATATTTCTTCAGTGGGTTAATACTGTCTTAGCATTTTTCCACTGATCTCTGACTACTTCAACATTACCTTGAATGTTTGCATGTAAAGAATAGAACATGTAACACATGTAGGAGCATTTCCTGCATTTCCGATACTCTTTTCTTAGGTTTTCGAACGCTTGACTCCTCCACAATTTTGATATGTCAAACACCTTGGCAACAGGTTTTTGAAGATGACAGCCAGCTACTCTTCCAGCAGGGTCTATCATAAAGAAGGATTGGAGAGCTTTGCATTCCCAGACTCTTGACCCGTTCAAGTATAGCTCTTTCAGATTGTTGAGCATTTTCCTAGTTATTAGGACTCCTTCACGTTCGTCTTTTTTCTTTAGAAGTTTGTCGCACATTTCTGCAAATGCTTTCTTATCTACAATTTCAAGTTCTTTGTCCTTCTCCCCTATCTGAAACAACGGTTGTGAATAGGTGTCATGTTGATATAAGCAGTAAAGCACAGGAACCCCCCTTTCAGTAAAATAGTCAGTGAAATCTAGGATTTCATGAATGTTGAACTGAGAGATCGTGGGAGAAACGCCTACAGTTATTCCTTCGTTATGCAGAGTTTCGATTGCGTTTAATGCGTTTTTCCAAGCCCCATGAATGCCCTTCAAATAGTCATATCTCTCCGCATCCAGAGTATCAAAGGATATCGCTACGAAATCTGCGTTGCGCAAGGCATCAATCTTTTCTGCAGCTTGGCTCCCATTGTCATAAATTGTTGTGATGAAGTACCGAGAGGCATAATCGATGATTTCCCCAATATCCTCACGGAGAAGGGGATTTCCCCCAGAGAGAACGATTTCCATTACTCCCAGTTTGCGAAGGATATCCAGCCCAGCTTTCACTTCTTCCGTGGAAAGCTCCGCTGTATGTTCATGTCTCCGCCATACGTCACAACTTTTGCAGCGATAGTTGCAGCGATGAGTAAGCATCCACTGTACGTGTTGAGGCTTGTTAAACGCTAGAGAACGCTTGAACAAGCTGAGAACTTTGTAGGCTGAGAGCCTCATTTAGAATGCCCCATTGGAGGATTTGCTTCTAAGCTAGGTTGGTCGGCTATTTAAGCATAAATGTTATAAGTGTTCTATTATCTGAAGAGAGAACTTGTGGTTCGTTAAGCATAACAAATCGTCGAGTTGAATGTCCTGATGAAGATGGACGTAGTTGTCTTAACAAAAAACAGCGAAAAAACCTTAGGGAAGTGCTTAACCTCTGTCTACGATAATGTTCCGGTATATCGACTAATTGTAGTTGACGGAGGCTCTACAGATAAAACATTAGAGATCATTAGGGAGTTTGACGGAAAGCACCACAATGTAATTCTCTTTACTGATAATGGAACAAGAGGGAAGGCGAGACAGAAGGCTATAGAAGCTGTCCAGACTAAGTGGTTTATGTTTGTAGACAGCGATGTCATTCTATGCAATGGGTGGTTCAAGAAAGCGAGGAGATTTATGAAACCTGATGTTGGTGCAGTTTGGGGCATAGAAGTTTGGTCAGTGCTAAAGAACTTGACAGTCTTGAGGTTATTTGAAAGAATTACGATCAAGATCTTCGGAAAGAGGGGTGGAACCCACGACCTTCTTGTACGACGTAAGGCACTTGAAAACATCAAGATACCGTCTAATCTACACGTGTATGAAGACGCCTACATCAAATCGTGGATTTGCGGGAAGGGCTACAAGGTAGTTTCTGCTTATGAACCGTATTGCATTCACTACAGACCAACAGTTGTTTGGACAATAAGGAAAAGCATCTCCTTAATTGCCAACGAACTCAAATTCGCCATTCGCTATCCACAATTGCTGTTGTCCTATGCTTTCTATGCCCCTATCGTTATATACCAAAACCTGTTACGTAGCATCAAAGCTAACAGCTGAAACAGTTCTACTTAGAGAGCAAGAAAGCTTTTTGACGTTTCGATCATTATAGAGACCTAGTAACATGGGAGCGTTGCAAATAGAAAAGGCGCTACACATGGATAGAAGGGTTGAAATGGCTGTCTCAGTTGTTGTTAGGTGTGTTGGGCGGGAAAAACTGTTTAGCGGTGTCCTAGAACGCCTATTAGGGCAAACAGCTACTCCTTCTGAGATACTTGTTGTCATGGACTCCGAAAGTGATGATGAAGTCAGATATGTGAGTACACAGCTAAAACGTTATCCTAACTCCAAACTCATAACTTTCAAGCATGAAGATTTTTCGCACCCATATTCCGTGAACCTCGGAGTAGCCTCTTCCGAGGAAGAACTA
>CAYGBS010000042.1:6976-14183 GCA_964348215.1 uncultured Candidatus Bathyarchaeia archaeon | reverse complement strand
GTATGGCTCTCGGAAATCTGCTTGGAAGCTGCATAACGAACATCACCCTTATACTGGGTGTGTCTTCACTGATCTCATTCTCTACAGTGAATGTTTTGGCAGTTGAAAGCATCATGTTCTACGTCTTGATTTCTTCGCTATCCGTTTGGTATATGATAGGCACCAGTGAGCGCATAAGCAGAAGAGGCGCGCTACTCCTCTGCTTAGTATACATCGCTTTTGTTCTTCAACAAATAGGCATATCAATATTTGCCTTCTGAGAATTCGAGCCAGCAGACAGCCACAGGGAGAAATCTTCACTTGCACAAAGCTAACCAAGTCTGCTTTGTTCCCATATTAGATCTGCCACTTCTTTGCATTTCAGTCAACGACTTTCTGCCTATGCCTATATTCGGATGGCATAGTTGCGCTGTGCAAAGAACGGAACCGCATGTGGGTGATATCTTCTTAGACTCTGCCTCTTAAGGATGCGGTCTGAGTCCTATACAGGTGGATTCTTTTTCAGTATGCTAATGCCACCGCCTATTACTCCTAAGACGGAGCCTATAAGCCCTACAAACCAGAAGGGTATAGGTGTAGACGATTCACGTGTAATCCAGAACCAGTAGCCAAGGAAAAAGACGGAAAAACCTGCTCCGATAGAGCCCCCGACCCTTGAGTAAGCTGGCTCAAAAGTCATCACCGAGCCAATTATGACGAGCAAACCAAGATATAACAAGACAGGGAGCCAACGAAAATATGAAAGTCCAAACAACGTCTCAAGCATACCACCGACAAGCAAAACATAGGCGCTCCACCTTGCTCTCTTATCGCTCATAATTTTCACCAAGTACAACAATAACTTCCACATGTACGCTGTTAAAAATATAAGTATGCGTATACGCGCAAATCCCATTCAGTTACTGATCAATCTATGGAAAGGGATGGATACGAGATGGATTCATTCGATGTTATGATGGTAGCTCTAAGGTTCAATGAAAAGATAAACCGGCGAGACCTGGATGGTCTGGTGAAGTTGATGACCGATGACCACCTGTTCATAGACAATTCTGGAGACGTTGATAAGAATATGAAAGAGGGTTGGAGAGGGTTCTTTGAGAATTATCCTGACTACCGGAACATATTCACCTCTGTAACGGTGAAAGACAATGTTGTTGTCATGGTTGGTCATTCTACCTGCTCTAATGAACCCCGACTAAATGGTCCAAGCATGTGGACTGCCAAAGTCCGTGATGGATATGTCTCTGAATGGAGAGTATATTGGCTAGATCAAAGGTAGAAGAAAAATTGGAAATCACGTAAGATGGACGCAAAGGTTGTCCTCATCTTATGGGGGCTTTCCCTTTGATAGTGCCCAAGAATATGCGACAATTATGGCAGGGGTCACGAATATGGCGGCAACAATGAGGGCTGAGTATAGATCCAAGGTTATTAACCCTGATTTCAGCAAGATGAACTGAACAATGAGTGCCAAGCCGATCTGTGTTGTGCGCTACTTGTCTCTGCTCCTCTTTTCGTCATTGCATGATGCAAACATCTTGTACGCTTTCAAATAGTCCTCTGCGAATTTATCGGCGTGCTTTTCCAAGCCCTTTTGTGTGCTTGTTGCATTTCTGAGATGGTGATAGAACTCATGCAAAACAACATGTGGGTTGCAAAGAATTTCTCTGTGGGAAACGTGAATCGTTTGTTTCTTTGCCATGTAACACGCCACTTTCTTCGAATGACGTTTAGGCATACCAACTGTAAGCTTGGGCTCTGCAACTCCGTAATGCTGACTTATCAGTTCTATAGCCTTCTCGGTTTCTTTAGAAAGCACTAGGCAGACCACCTTAGCTTTGAAAAGCCAATCAGAAGTCAGTGTCTTCGACAAGAAACGCATTTCCCCAACATTTTATAGAGTTGCAGAAAGGTTAAATCGTGATACTTTTAACATAGATAGCATACTTCTACCAACCGTGCTTAATCGCTGAAGGCCGAGTTCCCTTTCCTTTCTTTTTCTCTTGGTTCTTGGAATGCTTGAACTTCTTGAACTTCTTGACACCCACGACATTACCTGTGAGTGCAACCCAGTATCTATTCAATGGATTTTGATGGTAAATGAACTTATTTACGAATGTCTTTAGTTCCTTTGGGGATAATTTTTCGAAATCTGTTGACAACTCATTTTCACTTGCAGCTACGTCAATCCTAAGTTTTGAAGTCAAGAAGTTAGAAAGGGTCTCTGTTTCACCCTCCAATTCTCTTATGTCCACCTTCAGCTTCCTTCTCATAAAAAGCAAACTAACCAACCACATTGCATTCAGGTTTCCATCCATCATATTATTGTTTGCTCTTATGGCTAGTAAAGTCATGGAAAGAATTACGAGGTGATGTACCTCGCTCTGTCTGTTGGGCACTTCAGCTGATGGAAGAAGTTTGGGGTTTCTGAGGTTTTCAGCAGATCTAGGAAAAAGTTTAATCATTAAGGATTCTTGTAGAAACTACTCGTATCTGGTCAAGTACATCGGCTTGTTTGCCTCTGCTACCCTATTCTTCATAGGTACATCTTCCAGAACAATTCTCTTTAGGACGGCTGCTGCATTGTTATCCTGATTCTCTTGGGTTGTAATGCGCTTAGGTGGTTCTGGCTTGTTTTTCATTTTCTTCACCGAGGAGATGGTAACATGCATCGCAAGACTTAATAAACGTTTTCACCGAACTGTAGAACTCCAACACATGTAAACTGAATTCACCGTTTAGTGTCCCGCTTATCCGCTCAGCTTCCTTCGAATCAACCCGTACAGAGCGTTCAATTCCATGGCTAAAGCTTCATAAAAAGCCAACATCCAAGACATCAGACTCCTTTTCGGGTTGTGTAGGCTCTTTACTTTCCTTGGCAGAGGGAATCACAAATTCAAGGAGAATTAGAATCACTATCAAAATGATGATAATTGTCATTCCAGTCGTCGTGTGAACGAACAGGGGAACGTGGCCAACATAGGGGATGCTCCATACAACTTTGCCGACAAGATCATCATCATAGACTCGCCACCCGTCAGGACCATTGTTATTGTCGCCCTTAGTCGTTAGATAAACGGCGGCGCCGTCTGCATGCATTTCTACGGCTCTGTGTACAATAAGCTCATCTTGACTGCGTGGCCTGTGAAAAACAATGACATCGCCTGTCCCATATTCTGCAGCAACTTCAGATATGTTCAGTCCACCTTGAACAACTATCAGGTCACCCTTATTCAGTGTGGGCACCATGCTTTCTGATGCGACTGCAAGTAATGGATAGTTTGTGCCCAAGTAGATTCGTAAGCCGAACCAGAAAGCGATGACGCCGCCGAGGATTATCGCTAGGAGAATTAGAGATTTCACATATTCGTTCTTCAGCAGGTCTTTAAGCCTTGACATTTCATCGACTTCTCGTTAAGCTAAGGGTTTTGCTGTGTTTGTTATCTGACCTATATTTAAAACTTAATATCTAAACAGCGCATAAAAAAGGGAGATGAAGGGCCTTCAGGAGTCGAAGCCAAGGTAAATTGTGGTTTCTGAAGCGACCTTCGCATTTCCGATTTAGATCTTCTTCTTACCTAGAACAACACGAAAGGCCTTATCACATCTGGGACAGTCATACAGGCCGATTTCAAGTTGCGTTCTCTTGCCATGGGAGTCGGGTCGTCCAGCCATCTTCCACTTCTTTCTGAATTTTCCTTCAGTGTTGCAGTTTGGACATTTAGGCATTATATTTCCTCCATAACAATGCACTATGGTTTGTTATGATAATGCATAAAAGATTTTCCATCAATTTCGGACATAAACTCTTAATGGATAACTGTTTGAGAGCCATTTGATCACCCTTGAATGGTCTCTGATGGAAGGTTGCACAGAAAAACCCTTTAAGGAGAAAACTCTGTTAAAGCTACAATTCGCTGCAGGCGAGTATGGTAATGGGCAAACCATGGCATTCAGAGTCAATTGAAACGGTGCTAGACGAGTTACAGACTGATCCTGTGGGCTTAGAAGAAGAAGAGGTAAAAAGCCGACTAGAAGAATATGGGCCTAACGAGCTGAAAGAGACAAAAGGAACCTCGGGTCTTCAAATCTTCCTCAACCAGTTCAAGGACATCTTCGTAATCATGTTATTGATCGCCACAGCAATCTCCTTCTTTGCCGCATATGTGGAAGCGGAACCTCAGATAGATACCATAACGATTGCCGCAATAGTTGTTCTTAATGCAGTTGTCGGCTTCGTCCAAGAATATCGTTCTGAAAAAGCAATGGAGGCCATGCGAAAACTCACTGCTCCAAAGGCTCGGCTGATGAGAAATGGCAAGGAAGTGATGGTTGATGCAAAAGAGGTTGTTCCCGGCGATATTGTTCTCTTGGAGTCTGGAGACCGTGTCCCCGCTGATAGCAGGCTGATTGAAGTTGTAGACCTGAGAACTAATGAAGCCGTCTTAACCGGGGAGTCCACACAGGTGGATAAGCGAACTGACACCGTTGAAGAAAACACGCCTGTAGCAGATAGAAACAACACTGTTTTCACAGCAACCTTCGTAACATACGGTAGGGGAAAGGCTGTAGTAACGGCTACAGGCATGGAAACTGAGTTTGGGAAAATCGCTGAGATGGTACAAACAGTTGAGTCAGAGGAAACACCTTTGAAACTCAAACTGGAAAGCTTCGCAAAGAAGCTGGGGATTATAATCGTTCTTGCGTGTGCTGCGATTTTCATTCTGGAGATGTTAGATCCCGCAAGACCAGGAACATTGTTAGAGAATTTCATAACAGCCATCGCGTTGGCAGTTTCAGCTGTCCCGGAAGGACTTCCAGCCGTGGTGACAATCTCGTTAGCTCTGGGAGCTCGCGAGCTGGCAAAACGCAGCGCTATAATCAGACGCCTTGCTTCAGCAGAGACACTAGGTGCCACCACTGCCATCTGTTCCGATAAAACTGGCACCCTGACTAAAGGCGAGATGACTGTGCGTAAGATTTTCACTAACGGCAAGATGATCGACGTAACGGGTGTTGGCTATGCGGCAAAGGGCCAGTTCCTGTACAATAATGGTCCTTTGAACCCAAAGGAAGACGTGAACCTAAATTTGCTTCTGGGGGCCAGCGCTGTTTGCACCAACGCGTCGTATGATGGAGAGAAGATAATTGGTGACACAACTGAAGGCGCGTTAATAGTGGCGGCTGCAAAAGCAGGTATGACAAAGCAGGAGTTAGAAGAGAAATATCCTCGAGTACATGAAGTGCCCTTCACTTCAGAGAGAAAGCGGATGACGACCATTCACAAAATGTCTGAAGGGAAACTGCTATCCTTCATGAAAGGCGCTCCTGAAGTCATCTTAAACCGATGCACAAAAATCTTCATAGACGGAGAAAGCAGGAAGCTGACCAAAAAGGAGAAACAGAGCATTCTGAAGACAAACGGGCAGATGGCAAATGACGCTCTCCGAGTACTCGGCGTAGCTTTCAAAGAATTGAAGAGCATCGAACTTGAAGACTTCCGTGAACTTAGCAAAGAAGAAGAGATCAACAAAAACATAGAAGGCGACCTGACCTTCATCGGCTTGGCAGGGATGATTGACCCACCGAGGGAAGAGGCTAAAGAGGCGAACAAGCTGTGCCAGCAAGCTGGAATAAAGACTATAATGATAACTGGAGACCACAAGCTCACCGCCATGGCAGTGGCCAAAGACATAGGGATTATTGAGAGCAACCCCGGTGACATGGGTCTGACAGGCGCTGAACTGGACGCGATGAGCGATGACGATTTCGAAAAGATTGTTGAAGATGTTAGGGTCTATGCAAGGGTTTCCCCTGAGCATAAGCTGCGAATAGTGCAGGCATTGAAGAGTAAAGGGGAGATCGTGGCGATGACTGGAGACGGTGTTAATGACGCTCCAGCACTTAAGCAGTCAGACATCGGTGTGGCTATGGGCATCACTGGCACAGACGTCACAAAAGAAGCGGCGGACATGGTTCTCGCAGACGACAATTTTGCCACCATAGTCAGAGCTGTAGAAGGTGGACGAGCCATCTATGATAACATCAGAAAATTCTCATTCTTTCTTCTTAGATGTAATTTTGACGAGCTAGCCCTTATCGGAACTTTTGCGTTATTAGGTCTAGAACTCCCCTTGACTGCAGGAATGATCCTCTGGTTGAATCTCGTAACCGATGGTGGTCCCGCCCTCGCATTAACGATGGACCCACCTGAGAAAGATTTAATGAAGAGACCTCCACGGAACCCGAAAGAAGGAGTGTTACATGGAAGACTTGCATCCATAATTGCCACGTTCACCACACAATTCGCCTTGACAGGCGGTTTATTCTATTGGCAATACTATCTACTTCCTGGACCTTTGACACCGCTCAAGCTAGCACAGGCTAGAACTATGGCTTTCACGAGAGCAACGCTGCAAGAGCTTTTCGTGGTGTGGAACTGTCGATCTGAAAGACATAACGCTTTCAAAGTGGGATTCCTTTCAAACAAATACCTGCTAGTCGCGGTTATTGGCTCAGCGATCCTAACGGTTCTTGTACCCTTCTCCGGGTTATTTGGAACAGTTGTGCTAGACGACCCTCTTGAATGGGCACTTGTCATCGTGGCTGCAATGTCAGGCTTGTTAATTTTGCCAGAAGTCTTCTATGATCGAAAAATATTGAAATGGAGGTGAATTCTCCACTCGCCACTTTTTCTCAGAAAAGAATGATTAGGTTACAATCGTATCCAATTTCCCAGCTACCATAGCGCCTTTTATTTCCATGGCAACTCTTCTGCCAGGACCAGCCTCTTTACCATATTTGTATTTCATGTAAGGCGACGTTGGCTCTACACAGGGGCATCCAGGGATTCGAGGACTAACATCGAAGACGTAGAACTCGAGGTCTTTGCTCATGGCCCTTGCAAGGCAAAAAGTCCAATCATTTCAGGAGGATACTCTGTCTTACATGTTTCAACGAACTTTTCTCCAGCTGCAAAGATCTTTCCCAATTGTGACTCACGCATTGTAGCGCCCATATGGCCTATCTCCACATTTTGCACCGCGATTTTTGCTTCTAACTGCTCATCGGCAGGTAGATCTAATACACCATCCAAATTTGCCTGTATTCTTCTATCAAACCCAAGCAAGTCTATTGCATCATCTAATGGTGACCACAAAAAGTTCGCGTTGAATTTGGCTCCCACAACATACTCTTCTATTACGGC
>CAYGBS010000042.1:0-6966 GCA_964348215.1 uncultured Candidatus Bathyarchaeia archaeon | reverse complement strand
TTGACAAATTCCAACATGTAAAACCAAACCAAAATTACCCCTTTTTTTTTTGGGTTCTTTCTTCAGCTCTTCTAAATGCGCCGATTTCCCAACATTGGAACTAAAAAGCGCTTTTCGATGTTTTCATACCCCACGTACACTGAAAAGGACCTGTTAGGGACAAAAACCGTATTCAACTCTCGCAGTTTTTCGTGGATTTCGTCCTCTATAATATCAACGAATTTGTCTAACACTAAAATGTGGTTGAAGAGATTCTTGTAATGTTTCGTGTATGTTTTTTCTCTACCTATTTGGCAAACCACAACCGTCTCCAAGTTCTCTTGCTTTGCTCCATGCCCTATTTCAAGGGCAGAATGCGAACCTAAAACGCCGATTCTAACGTTTTTCGAACGATAACTTGCCACGATATCCTTTATTTTTTCATCAAACCCCATGACCGTTCCCACACACCTTTTTGGTTATCTTTATGCTTTGAAGAAATAAAGTTTAAGCTGAAATTACTTTCGCTGCCATTGCACGCAAAACAAGAACACTTTTACAGAAGCTTTCTTCACTATTTCCTCTGCATTTGGAGCCCCAGAGAATTCTTGAAATCCCATTCCGAGAACGTTTTCAACCTGTTTGTAAAGCCAGTTCGAAGGCTTATTGAACAGAGGGGATTTCAAACTCCAACAGAGCCGCAGCAGAAGACTATACCGAAAATCCTTGAAGGCAAAAACATTCTGCTCATTTCTCCAACAGCAACAGGCAAGACAGAATCTGCAGTACTCCCGATCTTGGACAAGCTTATGCAGATGCCTGACCGCAGACCTGGAATAAAAGTTCTGTATGTTACACCTTTGCGTGCTTTGAACCGTGACCTGCTGGAACGTTTACAGTGGTGGTGCAACATGCTAGATATCAAACTGGCAGTTCGACATGGAGATACCGACACTAAAGAGAGAACTAGACAGCGGCGAAGCCCCCCTGATGTCTTAATAACAACTCCTGAGACGCTTCAAGCCGTATTAACCGGATGGGTGCTACGTCAACATTTACGACGTGTAAGATGGGTAGTTATCGATGAAGTGCACGAGATGGCGGACAGTATTCGTGGTAGTCAACTCTCCCTTGCCTTGGAGAGGCTGCGAACCATTGCTGACAATGAGTTTCAGATGATAGGCCTCTCCGCGACGATAGGTAGTCCTGAAAAAGTCGCCCAGTTTCTCGTAGGCAATGGAAGGTCGGTAGAAATCGTGAAAGTACCTGTTGCACGAGAAATGCAGTTGAAAGTAGTTTTTCCCCAACCCACGCCTCCAGATTACGAGCTGGCGTCAGCTCTCTATACCCACCCTGAAGTGGCTGCTAGGCTTCGAATCATACGGAACTACATGGAAGAACACAAGTCAGTGTTGCTCTTCACAAACACCCGCACAATCTCTGAGGTGCTGGCAAGCCGCTTCAAAATATGGGACATCAACTTCCCAGTTTCCATTCATCATGGATCACTAGCTAAACCTTCAAGAATATCAGCCGAAAGGGGACTGAAAAACGGCGAGTTGAAAGGCCTAGTCTGTACAAGCTCGCTAGAACTGGGCATAGACGTAGGCAGAATCGACTTCATCGTCCAGTACATGAGTCCCCGACAAGTCACACGTCTGATTCAACGCATCGGAAGAAGCGGCCACAGAATCGGGCGCATAGCAAAGGGAATCATCATCACCATGGATTCTGATGACACGCTGGAAGCCATAGCTATTGGCCGCATGGCCTACCATGAGGATTTGGAACCTGTTGCAATCCCGCAGAAACCTTATGATGCTCTTGCCCACCAAATCGCAGGACTGCTGATGAAGAGAAGACGGCTCTTTTTCGGCGATATTGTAGACATTTTCAAGAGAGCCTACCCGTACAAAAGCCTCACGCTGGAAGAGGTGCGCAAAATTCTGATGTACATGCACACTAGGTTTCCGCGAATTGCTTGGGTTTCCTTTGAAGACGCTACGGCCCTGAAACCGCGTAGAAGCAAGGCTCTCTACGAGTACTATTTTGACAACTTATCCATGATACCAGCTGAAAAGCACTACCTTGTCATCGACGAGACATCAAACACTGCAATTGGAGTCTTAGATGAAGCTTTCACAGCTGAATATGGAAAGCCAGGAGTCAAATTCATCATCCGAGGAAGCCCGTGGAAGATCCTCCACATTCACAGTGACAAGATATATGTAAAATCTGTTGATGACCCCACAGGGGCTATCCCGAGTTGGGTGGGAGAAGAAATCCCAGTGCCCTTTGAGGTCTCTCAGGAAGTAGGCAGGATTAGAAGATCTGTTGAGGATCAAATGAAGAAGGGAGAGACAGCTGACCAAATTTCTACCCAACTAGCCGAAAAATACCCTGCAGACAAAGACACCATTTCACGAGCGTTGAAGGAAACGTTTGAACAAGTTAAGAAGAAGCATCCAGTTCCAACGGACAAACGGATAACAGTTGAAGACTGGGAGGACTTCATAGTGCTTCACGGAAACTTCGGCTCTTTGACCAATCGTGCCTTAGCTCAACTGCTGGGTCACTACGTGTCGGACCGAACGGGCTATACTGTTGCTGTTCAGCACGATCCTTACCGCATTTTCCTCCAAACTATGGGAACAGCAAATTCAGACAGCGTAATAGCTCTATTAGCTGAACTGAAGCGTACGACAAACGAGGCGATACGGGACACCTTAACAAAAGCAACTGTGAAGACTGGAATCTTCAAGCGTCGAATAATCCACGTAGCGAGAAGATTTGGAGCTTTGAAGAAGTGGGCAGACTTCAGCAGCATCAGTCTAAGTCGGCTGTTAAAGAGCTTCGAAGGCACAGCGATTTATGACGAGGCGCTTAAGGAGGTCTTCACAAAGGACTTAGACTTAGAAAAGCTTCTTCGATTGGTAGACGAACTTCGAAGGAACGAACTGGAAATTGTCAAAGTTGAAACCCGCGGAACAGCAACCCCAATAGCAAGAGTCGGCATAGAACGTGTCAGCATGAAAACAGATTTGATTCCGCCTGAAAGAATGCGGCTTATACTAGTTGAATCAGCAAAAGCAAGACTGTTGAACGAAGCTCGTACATTTGTGTGCACTAAATGCTGGAACTATCTGGAGATGATTCGCATCAACGACCTGCCAAACAAACCAACATGTCCCCAGTGCAGTTCCAATGCTTTAGGTCTCCTGAGGAGAGATGAAGAAGCCGTTAGGTCTCTTGTGGAGAAGAAGGGAGAGAGGCTCACTAAAGCAGAACGAAAGATGCACAAACAAGCTGTGAAAACAGCACGGTTGATTTCAAGTTACGGAAAAACTGCAGCAATTGCTCTTTCTGCTCGAAAAGTGAAACCTGACGATGTTGGAAAGGTTCTTAGAAGAGAAAAAACCCCTACTGATCACTTTTTTGAACTGGTGATTGAGGCTGAGCGAAAGGCTTTGAAAAGAAGGTTCTGGGCTGATTAGCTGAGAGAACTGCAAACTCTACTGCCCAAGTTTATAAGCAAACCTAAGGTTTTTCTCCTCATCTTTAAGATAGATTAGTCATATCTATTGAAGCTTCCAAAAGGTTAAATGAAGCCCATTTCAGAACTAGGACACACTTTGGAGTAGAGACGTTTGGAATTAAGCAGACAGAGGCTGAGAGAGAAAACTTTGCGCAGATTCAACTACGTTAGAACCTGCGTCTTAGCAAGGGAACTCTGCTTACTTGTACGTACAAATCGTGTTGCGTTTAACCCGGAAGATGTGGAGCACTGCTGTGGCCTCATATCAAGTTTATGTAACGAGGCTGGCTGCATTGAACAAAGCGACCTTTGCCGTAAAGCTTCAGAAGCCGTGGAAAAGGATGAGGAGGAATACCTTGAGATATGCCAGCAGAGCTGCTTGAAATGCGGCGAGGCAAGACGTCCTGTGCCAAAGAATAAGACTTCATATGTAGCTTAGCAAAGCTCAATAAACCTTAAAAAGACGAATCAAATACAAGAACCGTAAGGATGGCGCCCAGAGATTGTTTATCGCTCCTTTCGTTGCAACGCCGCTTCCAGTTGTCAGGCATATGCTAACACTTGTAGACTTGAAGCCCGGCGAAACCTTCTACGACTTGGGTGCTGGGGATGGTCGAACGGTGGTCATGGCCGCCCAGGAGTTTGGAGCCAGAGCAGTCGGCGTTGAACTGCGAGAGGATCTAGCGAAAAAGGCCCTTGCTACCATTCATGAACTTGGAATCCAAGACAGGGTGACAATTGTTCAAAACGACATCTTCAAGGTCAGCATTTCTCCAGCAAACGTGGTCTTCCTATATCTGACAACCAGCGCGAATGACAAAGTTAAACCAAAGCTGGATAAAGAACTGAAGTCAGGTGCTCGAATTGTGTCTCACGACTATGAGATTCTAGGGTGGAAACCCCTCAAAACGGAGAACTTCTGCGAAAACCCAAAACTCGGCTATCCGTCACACACTATTTACATATACAAAAAGGAAAGCAGCCGTTAGCTTTACTGATTTTTTACTCCAACCTTGCAAACCGCATAAAATATAATAAGAGGGTGCCAGTATCCCCTTTATTCAACTCACTCTAAGTTGAGGTGGAAAAAATGACGTCTGAAAAGTTGAAGAATATGTTAAATCAAGCTATAGCCCGAGAGATTCAAGTCTCCATCCAATACATGTGGCAACACGTACAAGCCGTCGGCATAAGAAGCGCTGCCGTCGAAGACATATTCAGAGACATCAGTATCACCGAGATGAAACACGCAGAAGAAATCGCTGAACGGTTATCCTACCTAGGAGGTACACCAACCACCAAGCCATCTCCTATCTTTGTCGGCGGAAACCTAGAAGAAATGATCAGGACTGACATCAAAGCTGAAGAAGAAGCAATCGCCCTCTACAAACAGACTATAGAAATCGCTGCAAAAGAAAATGACACAACCACAAGGAGACTCTTCGAAAAAGTTTTGGAAGACGAAGAGGAACACCACGACACCTTCACAAAGCTCCTCGAGAAGTAAGCTTTCATCATAGAACCCTGAGGAAGTGAGGTCTTGACCAGAGAAATGACTGAGACAAATCTTCGCAGCGCCTATGCTGGAGAGAGTCAAGCTCATATGCGATATATGATCTACGCAAGAAGAGCAAAGAATGAAGGATTTCCCAACGTGTCTAGGCTCTTCAAAGCCGTAGCATCCGCAGAGCTCGTTCACGCCAGCAATCACTACAGAAACATAAGAAGCAAAGGAGACGCCGTTACAGTTTCCAAGGCGGTTTTCGGCACCAGAAACACCTCAGAAGACCTTCAAGCAGGAATAGACGGCGAAACCTTTGAGATCAAAGAAATGTACCCAGCTTACAAAAAAGTTGCCGAATTCCAAGAGGAGAACGCGGCAGCAACAAGCTTCACTTGGGCTCTAAGCGCAGAGAAGATCCATGCCGCCCTGTACGAGAAAGCAAAGCAAGCAGTTGACAGCAGTAGAGATGTAGATCTGGGGCCAATTCAAATCTGCACAGTCTGCGGCTACACACTGGAAGGCGAACCGCCTGAGAGATGCCCAATCTGCAACGCCTCCAAAGACAAGTTCAAAACATTCTAACCTTTTTGATTCACCTTTCTTCTTCCAAACACCCGTGGCAACACTTAATTGTCAATTAACATGTTTCTCTGATCCACATGTCCTTCAACAAAGAGAAACGAGGAATGAACCTCATAATTTTCGGCCCCCCAGGCTCTGGAAAAGGAACCTATGCCTCACGACTGCAATCAAAACTTGGCATACCTGCCATAGCAACAGGTGATATTTTCCGAAAAATCGTGAAAGAAGAAACAAAGTTGAGTGACAAGGTCAAGGGATACATAACTAGGGGCGAACTAGTTCCAGACAACATCGTCATCAAAGTCCTAAACGAAAGGCTTGCTAGAGATGATTGCAAGAAAGGCTTCATATTAGACGGTTACCCTCGAACTATCGGTCAAGCAGAAGCTTTGAACAGTCTGGCCAAAATCGACGCTGTCATCCATCTTCTCGTACCCGAACGGATAATTATTGAACGTCTTTCAAGCCGAAGAATCTGCAGGAACTGCGGAGAAGTATACAATATTCGGTTCTTGAAGCCCAAGAAGGAAGGAGTCTGCGATAAGTGCGGCGGAGAGCTTTATCAGCGAATTGACGATACACCGAAAGTCATCAAAGAAAGACTAAAAGTTTATGAAAGGCAATCTCAGCCTCTCCTAGAATATTATAAGGGTAAAATCCCCTTTGTAGAGTTTAAATGCGAGGATATTGACGTTCCACCGGAAGTAGCTGTTGCAGAGATTCTTAAAGGACTGAAAAAGCAAAATCTTCTCTCTTGATTCTGTCGCTTTGTCACAGAATACGACGAAGAATTATCTATAAAAACGCGTTTGATCTCACCGGTTACACTTACTGCCTAGCCTTTGGGTGACGACAGAATGGGACTAGAGCAGCATCACTAACACATGTTGAAAGCGGTTGCTAATGAAACCCGTTTTTACTCTTTTCTCGGTTTGCAATTATGTACGTCAAAGCTTGAGACGGCTTCGATAATGCTGGTGAGGCTTTACGTCAGAAATTTACCGTTCTTGTAGAACAGTTTGTCGTCTGCGAAAATCTCTCCGACTTTTTTCATGTCTTTTAAAATGTCCCAGTGGATTGCTGATTTGTTTAAGCCTCCTGCTTCGGGATAGGAATTTCCAAGGGCCATGTGTATTGTTCCACCCATTTTTTCGTCGAAGAGCATTATTTTGCTGAATTTAGTTATGCCGTAGTTTGTTCCAATGGCGATTTCTCCAATTCTGTCTGCATCGTCGATTTCTAAGATCTGCTGCAGCAGTTTGTCTCCTTTTGCTGCCGAAGCTTTCACAACTTTACCATCCTTGAACGTAAGCGTGATGTCTTCCACCTCTCTGCCGGAGTATATTCCAGGATAGGTGAATCTTAT
>CAYGBS010000041.1:0-14260 GCA_964348215.1 uncultured Candidatus Bathyarchaeia archaeon | reverse complement strand
AAAGTCTATCTCTTCATCTGCTATGACCACTTCAGATTTGCAGCTGCCGCCTCTTGATTCTGGTCCGTAGGACTGAGTCTGCACTGCGTTTCTATCGCTGTATATGCAAGCTGCCATGGAAAGCATCAAACCTGACCGGATAATTCCCTGTCCTCCAAAGCCTGCAAGTCTTATTTCCGTTCTCACTTAGCTTTAGCTCCTTTGAGTTTTTCCTGTGCCTCAGCCGTCATTTCTCGTAGCAACCTTCCATAGCTTGGTTTTTCAATGTCAACGAACTCGCCGATTATGATTTGGTCTTGTGTAATCTCGGCTTTCGCGGGGTCGTATCCATGTTGAACTTGGGATACCAGTTTGAACTTTTTCATCATATCAAGCGGTGATCCAAGCTTGTTGCGCCGTCCGTAAAGCTCTGGACAGGGCGAGATCACTTCGATGAAGGAAAAGCCTTCCTTATGTAGCGCCTGTTTTATCGAGTTTTTTAGCCTTCTCACCTGTAGAGTCGTCCATCTTGCAACGTACACGGCACCCGAGGCAGCTGCTAAATGGACAAGGTTAAAGGGGTGTTCGATATTTCCATAAGGAGTGGTTGTGGTCCAGGATTCCAAAGGCGTGGTCGGACCATACTGGCCGCCGGTCATTCCATAGTTGAAGTTGTTGGCGCAGATCACTTCAAGGTCTATGTTTCGCCGGGCAGCATGGATGAAGTGGTTTCCGCCGATGGCGAAGAGGTCGCCGTCGCCGCTGATGACTACGACTCTTAGGTCTGGGTTGGCAAGTTTTATTCCTGTGGCGAAGGGTATAGCTCTGCCGTGGGTTGTATGAAAGGAGTCAACGTTAACGTAGCCAGCTGCTCGACCGATGCATCCAATCCCTGAGACGACAACTATCTTGTTCATATCCAGTTTAAGTTCATTTAGAGCTTCGAGAAAGCTGTTCAGCAAGACACCGTTTCCGCAGCCCTCACACCAGATGTGAGGCATTCTTTCCTGTCTTAGATACCTTGCCAGGGGATGCTGGAGCATTATATCTGTCTCTGTCATTTCGCAGCCTCCCTCATAGCGTCTACGATTTCTGAGGGTCGGTGAGGTTCTTCACCAAGTTTTGAGAGAAGGTGGACAGGAGTGGTTTTCGCTGCTCTTTCAACTTCTCGAACTAGCTGTCCACGATTCATTTCGGGAACGATTATGGCTTTAACTTGTTTGGCGATTTCGGAAACTTGATTTTCTGGGAATGGCCAAATCGTGATCAGTCGAAGTAACCCGGCCTTTATTCCCTGTCTTCTGGCTTTTCGCACAGCACTAAGCGCGGCACGGGAAGTAATGCCATAAGCTATGACTGCCACTTGAGCATCTTTCATCATTACTTCTTCAACTTGAATCATCTTGTCAGCATTCTTGCGAACCTTGTCACATAGTCTGTCGATAAGCTTGGTTTGCTCTTCGATACTCATCGTTTTAGGTTCACCACTCTCATCATGTGTTAGACCGGTGGCGTGGAAACGATAGCCTTCTCCAAAACAAGCCATAGGAGGAACTAGGCTTTCGTCAGGTTTGAAGGGCTGGTATTCTCTTGGAGGCACCTTTGGTTTTTTGCGACTGACAAGAGTAATCTCTTCTGGCTGTGGGATCTTAACTCGCTCCCACATGTGGCCAATAATTTCGTCAGCTAGCAACAACACCGGAACACGATAGGTTTCAGCAAGGTTGAAGCATTCTATTGTTAAGTCAAACATTTCTTGGACAGACGAGGGGGCCAGAGCGATGATTTCGTAATCCCCATGCGAACCCCACCTGGCCTGCATCACATCCTGCTGACCCGGCATAGTTGGCTGACCAGTGCTGGGGCCTCCGCGCATTATATCCACAATAACAATAGGTGCCTCAGTCATGACAGCTAAGCCTATGTTTTCCTGCATCAAGCTGAATCCCGGACCTGAGGTTGCGGTCATGGCTTTTTTGCCTGCGTAGGACGCTCCAATTATTGCCGCAATGGAGCCAATTTCGTCTTCCATTTGGATGTAAACGCCGCCTACTTCGGGCAGTCGTCTGGCCATTCGCTCAGCAATCTCAGTAGCTGGAGTTATTGGATAACCGCCGAAGAATCGACATCCAGCGGCGATTGCCCCCTCAGCGCAGGCCAAGTCTCCGCTCATGAAATGCGTTCCTGTGAGAACAGCTTTACCTTTTCTCACCATCTTCACCTTTTTCCCTACTTTTCTTTTCGATGGTGTAAATGGCAAACTCAGGGCAGATGGCTGTGCAAAAGCCACAGAGAGTGCATTTGTCTTCATCCTCTGCTTTCGGAGGGTACGCTCCTCTTTTGTTGATTTGATCGGATTTCTCTAACACCTCTTTTGGACAGAATTCGATGCAGAAGCTGCAGCCCTTGCAAAAATCCCTTATTATATGGATTTCCGCTTTGGGAAGTTTGACTTTGTCAGCATCTAACGGTTTTCTCCAAAGTTTTTGAGGCACGATCAACCCGTCCTAGCTCCCTGCAAAAGCCGTCTTTGCCTTTTCCACTTTCTCTAGAGTTATGTTATCAAGAATGGTCTGCATTTCACGAACTTTAGATGCAACTCTCTCTCCTTCAGCTGCAGAAGCCCACAAAAGCTGAAGTCTATTCTTGTCAACTCCCAATCTCTCCATTTTCTTCCACAAGCGCTTCACCCTTTTCTCAGTTTGATGGTTAGCGTTAATGTAGTGGCAGTCGCCGGGATGGCAACCAGCAACCAGCACTGCTGCTGCTCCTCTCGCAAAAGCGTGTTCCACGAACTTTCGTGACACTCGGCCAGAACACATTGTTCGAATTATGCGCACGTTTGGAGGATATTGCATTCGGCTAACTCCTGCAAAATCTGCTCCAGCATAAGCACACCAGTTGCAGCAGAACGCAATGATCTTCTTGTCTGCATCCTCCTCTGTCAGAGCATCGATTTGAGCCATAATCTGGTCTTCCGTAAAGTGGCGCATGTTTAACGCTTCAAATTGGCACTCAGCGCCGCAGGTGCCGCATCCGGCGCATGCAGCTGCGATTACTTCCACCAGTTTCCGCTCTTTGTCTACAAAAATGGCGTTGTAGGGGCAGACTCGAGCACACAAGCCGCAGAGTTGACAGTTTTCAAGGATGGGTTCAGGTGTGATGGCTTCAACAGTCACTCTTCCCTGAGCCATCAAAATGCCAGCGCGCGCCGCCGCAGCGCTTGCTTGCGTTACGCTGTCCTTTATGTCCTTTGGAGATTCAGCGCAGCCCGCTAAGAATAATCCGCCGGTCGGAGCGTCTACTGGCTTAAGTTTAGGATGGGCTTCCATGAAAAAACCGTCAGAACTTCTAGACAGCGTCAGAAGGCGTTGGATAACGTCGCTGTCGGAACGAGGTTCAATGCCGATTGACAAGATCACCATGTCCACATTTGCCTTATACAGTTCCTTTTGAAGCGTGTTCTCTCCTATCAGCCATAAATTGTGAGTCCTTCGATCTTCGATGACTTCTGCTGGCAACCCTCGAATGAAAATCACGCCTTCTTCCTTTGCTCTCCTATACAAGTCTTCAAAGCCTTTCCCGAGAGCCCTTATGTCCACATAGAAAACATGGACTTCAACGTCGGGCCAGTGTTCCTTGATGAGAAGGCTGTCTTTTATCGTGTTCATGCAGCACACGTTGCTGCAATAGGGATTTCCTTTTTCGGATCGCGAACCTACGCATTGGATGAATGCCACTTTTTCAGGATTTTTCATGTCACTTGGACGGATGAGGTTTCCTCCAGAAGGTCCACCTGCGTTGATTAGTCTTTCAAACTCGAGGGAGGTGATTACGTTCGGAAAGCGTGTATATCCGTAGTCTAACAGTGTAGAGGGGTCGTACACGTCGGCGCCTGTAGCCACGATTATCGTGCCAACTTCCAATTCGAGGCTTTCAGGCTGCATGTCAAAGTCTATGGCCTCCCGTTCGCAGGCCTTAATACACTTTTCACATGCCATAATGCCTCCTTCGTTTAGACAGATGTTCTGATCGACTACGTAGGTGGACGGCACCGCTTGAGCAAACGGAGTATAAATCGCCTTCCTCGTTGCTAGACCAACATCGAATTCGTTTGGCGCGGTTACAGGGCACACATCTGAGCAGTCGTTGCATGCCGTGCAATCGTCTGTCACGTATCTTGGCTTTTTCAGAACTTTCACTTTGAAGTTTCCGATGTAGCCCTTAACCTTTTGAACTTCACTGTTCGTCAGCAACTCGATGTTAGGATGGTGCCCAACATCAGACATTTTTGGTGCAAGAATGCAGATTGAGCAGTCCATTGTGGGGAAGGTTTTGTCAATCTGTGCCATCCTTCCACCTATACTTGGTTCCTTTTCTACCAAGTACACTTTGTATCCCATGTCAGCCAGGTCTAGGGCTGCTTGAATGCCGGCTACTCCGCCGCCGATGACTAATGTCTTTCTGATTATGGGAACTTCGGTTTCGATTTCTGGTTCAAGAAGGGTAACTTTGGCCACTGCTGCTCTCACTAGGTCTTTAGCCTTTTCTGTCGCTGCTTCCTTCTCGTGGAGATGTACCCAACTGCAATGCTCCCGTATGTTGGCCATTTCGAAGAGATATTTGTTCAATCCTGCTTCTTCACAGGTCTTTCTGAAGGTGGGTTCGTGAAGGCGTGGAGAACAAGAGGCCACAACAACGCGGTTCAGTCTGCTTTCGATGATATCATTTTTGATAAGTTCTTGTCCCTGTTCGGAACATGTGTAACGGTTGTCTTTTGCCACAACTACGTGGGGAAGAGTTGAGGCGAACTTTGCGACTTTTTCACAGTCCACCGTCCCTGCTATGTTTAGTCCACAGTGGCATACATAGACGCCGATTCGCAGTTCTTCTTCCTTTTCAGTCGCCATGATGGTTCTCCTTTGTTTCCCTGATTTCTGTTAGATATTGGTTGATGGAGCGTGCGGCTCGTTTTCCGGCGACGATAGCTTCTATAACAGTTGCTGGGCCGGTGACTGCATCTCCGCCTGCAAAAACTCCCTTCACACTAGTCTCCATTGTAATCGGATTAACTAGAATCTTATTGGCTCTGTCTAGCTCTGCTTTTTCTGGCAAGAAATCTGCTTCTGTCATTTCTCCAATTGCCACGATCACTGTGTCAAGCTGTAGAGAAAATTCAGATCCCTCAATTGGCATTGGTCTTTTTCTACCAGTTTTGTCGAGTTCTCCTAACTCAGTTTTGAGGCATTCTAATCCTGTGACTTTGCCTCCTTTTCCTAGGATTCCTTTGGGATCTACTAAGAACTTGATCTTCACTCCTTCGTTTTCTGCCTCTGCAGTTTCCCAAGGATTCGCAGGCATCTCATTCCTAGTCCGTCTATAGAGAATAGTCACTTCTTCAGCGCCTTGACGAAGGGCTGTTCTTGCAGCGTCGACAGCGACGTTTCCACCGCCAATTACACCAACCTTTTTTCCAAGGCTGTTCTCTTGTTTCGTTTTTACTTTCCAAAGAAAATCCAATGCGTTAACAACTCCTTCAAGTTCCTGCCCCTTGATTTCCAGCTTTCGACTCTTGTGAGCGCCCACAGCGACAAACACTGCTTTATATCCTTCTTGCCAGATTTCATTAAGGCGAACTTGTTCTCCGATTCTTGTGTTGGTTCTTATCTCCACGCTTAGGTCTTTGAGATGTCGGATTTCGCTTTCGAGTGCTTCTCTGGGCAGCCTATATTCTGGCATGCTTTTCCTAAGCATACCCCCCGCCTCTTGAAGCGCTTCAAATATTGTAACTGAATATCCTTTTATTGCCAGTTCGTAGGCAGCCGTAAGCCCTGCTGGACCCGAGCCAATTACTGCAACCTTCTCTTTGTGGATGATAGGTCTTTCTTTCTGTGTTGTTTGCTCGTATCGCCCTTTTATTTTCCCGAGAGCAATAGCAATTTCCTTACTGCTTGTTTCTGCCCGTTCAGGATGAAAACATGTGTACCAACAGATGAGCGGAAAGGGCACGTTTTTCTCCATCGTTGAAACTGCCTCATTAAACCCGTTGAAAAGCCCCTGCTTTGCGGCTTCACCTTTTAAGAGTTGGAAGATCTCCGGCGGCTTGAGGCCCTGAGGGCATCTTTCGTAGCATTTATAGCACCATGCACACAGCCAAAGTCTTTCCTCATTCAAGGCTTTTTCCGGTTCTGTAAGGACCTTTTGCAGAAGGCTTCGAGGGTTATAATGTGTGGCTAGTTCTGCCATTGGACAGCTTGCAGTGCAAATGCCGCATTCAAAGCAGTATTTCGCTTTTTCACGGATCTCCCTTGGGATAAGGGTCAAATTCATCAGGCTTTTTGCCCCGCTAATCGTTGGATAAGTGGTTCCTATGTTCTTCTGGAATAGAAGAAGTGTCTCCGATATAAAACCTTACAAACGTAAACCTCCTGCCCTGAGCATCCGCATACACGCTGCGAAACACCTATATCTAAACATAAAAACAACAAAAATGAAAGGTTAAGAAATTGAAGAAAATCCAAGTGGTTCATTATGGAGTGGGGGCGGTTGGCAGCCTCATAGCGAAGTTCCTTCTCCAGAAGGAAGGCACAGAAATAGTTGGGGCCATCGACACGGCGAAGGAGAAAGTCGGCAAAGACTTGGGAGAGGTCTTAGGCATAGACAAACGTGTCGGAGTGGCCATCACAAACAACGTTCAATCTGTGCTTTCAAGGACAAAGCCTGATATCATAGTCCATGCGACTTCGTCCTATCTGAAAGAGGTTTTTCCACAGCTTGCAGAAATCGTGAAGCATGGTGCAAACGTTGTGTCAACATGTGAGGAGCTCTCTTACCCGTATCATTCAGAACCGCAACTAGCTGAAAGGCTTGCCGCTTTGGCGAAGAATAACGAAGCCACGGTTCTAGGCACAGGCATAAACCCAGGGTTCCTCATGGACACGCTGGTTATTACGCTTACTGCGGCATGCCAAGAAATAGAAAGGATATATGCTGTTCGAATTATGGACGCTGCTACTCGACGAGTGCCCTTCCAAAGGAAGATTGGTGCAGGTCTCAGCATAGATGAGTTCCGTCGAGCTATTGAAGGGAAGTTGATCACGGGGCATGTAGGCTTAGAGCAGTCTGTGTCAATGATTGCGGCAGCTTTGGCTTGGAAACTTGAAAGAGTTAGGGTTGGCCCTGTTAAACCTGTTATTACCGAAAGGCCTGTGAGTAGCGCAGCTATCGACGTTGAGGCTGGGCAGGTAGCAGGCTTAAGCCAGACTGCAAGAGGGTGCAAAAAGGGAAAAGGAGCGATCGTTCTTGAATTCCAAGCCTATATCGGCGCAGAACATGAATATGACTCTGTGTCAATCAAAGGCGTTCCTAACATTAATCAAAAGATCTCGCCGTGCGTGCATGGCGATATCGGCACTGTAGCCATGATTGCCAACGCAATTCCAAAAGTGATTAACGCTCCACCAGGCTTAGTCACCATGAAAGACTTGCCAATACCTTCTGCTGCGACAGAAAACATGCTTAATTACCTAAATCCAGAAGGTTTGACGAATGAAAACTAAAATCGACATCAACTGCGACCTTGGGGAAGGCTTTGGCAACTTCAAAATTGGGCACGATGCAGAAATTATGCCATTCATAACTTCAGCGAATATCGCCTGCGGCTTCCATGCAGGTGACCCAGTTGCTATGAGTCAAACTGTGGAGCTGGCAAAGCGAAATGGAGTTGCAGTAGGGGCGCATCCCGGGTTTCCGGATTTGATGGGGTTTGGGCGTCGCTACATGAATCTCTCTAGGGAAGAAGCGCGGGACATAATCATCTATCAAACAGGCGCTCTCAAAGCTTTCGCAAATGCTGCAGATATCGGTTTGCAGCATGTCAAGCCGCATGGGGCTCTCTATAATGCTGCTGCTGAGAGTGAAGTCTTTGCGAATGCCGTTATCGAGGCTGTATGTGCAGTGGATTCGAAATTTGTGCTTTTCGCCTTGGCGAACTCTAGGATGGCGGAAATGGGGGCTGAAGCTGGTTTACGTGTTGCTTGTGAGGTTTTTGCTGACAGAGCTTATAATTCAGATGGTAGCTTGGTTTCCAGAAATGTGGTAGGTGGTGTGATTGAAGATGCGAAACTTGTTGCTGAGAGAGCTGTATTGATGGCGAAGGAGAGAGAGGTGATAGCTGTTGATGGTCAGACTGTGACGTTTGACGATTTGCACACTATCTGTGTTCATGGTGACACATTAAACGCTGTAGAGATTGCGAAATGTACCAAGGAAGCGCTTTTGGGCGCTGGCATTGGAGTCGTCCCAGTAGGCACCTTCGTGTAGGTGCGGATTTTGTACAAAACTGCAAAATATCTGCCTGTAGGCGATAGAGCGCTGCTTGTTGAGTTTGGCAATACTATACGTTTGGACATAAACCAGAAGGTACATGCATTAAGTCGAGCGATTTACCAGCTTGAGCCTCTGGGCGTGGAAGAATGTGTGCCGACCTACCGTTCTCTCCTAGTCCATTATGACCCATTAAAAACTAGCTATGAAAAACTAGTGTTGAAATTGGCGGACATTGAAAGAAGAATTGAAGGGTTCCGAGTTGAACCTCGGAAACAAGCAATTGAAGTGCCAGTGGTTTATGGCGGCGAATATGGTCCCGACCTCAATTACATATCTAGGGTTCACGACCTCGATGTGGACGAGGTCGTTCAGCTGCACAGCAACAGAGAATACACCGTGTATATGATCGGATTCATTGCAGGTTTTCCCTACTTGGGCGAGGTGGCCAACGAGATTGCGACGCCCAGATTAGAGACACCACGTTTGCGAGTCCCAGCAGGGTCTGTGGGGATAGCAGAGAAACAGACGGGTATATACCCATGCGAGTGTCCAGGAGGTTGGAGAATAATTGGCAGAACACCTCTGAGGCTTTTCGACATTAGAAAGCGTCCGCCGGCTTTGATACAGCCTGGTGATGCTGTGAGATTCAGATCCATTGAGAAAGAGCAGTTTGAAACCCAGCTTGAGGAACGACGAAAATGAAACTTTGCAGAGTCATTGAGCCAGGGCTTTTTACAACAGTTCAAGACTTGGGCCGACCAGGCTTCCAAAGATTCGGTGTGCCGATTTCCGGAGCGATGGATCAACATGCTTTAATTGTAGCAAATCTACTTCTTGGCAACGAGTCTCGTGATGCGGGCTTAGAGATTACCTTGCTAGGCCCAAAGCTTGAGTTTCTGGATGAAACACAGATTGCAGTCACAGGGGCAGATCTCTCGCCCACAATAAACCGAGAAGAAGTTGCTTGTTGGCAAACCTTACACGTTTCTAAAGATGATGTGCTTTCCTTTGGACGACCGCAGAGTGGGTGTAGAGCATATCTTGCTGTAAAGGGAGGAATAGATGTGCCTGTGGTGTTGGGCAGTAGGTCGACGTATTCCCGTGGTGGATTTGGCGGGTTTCAAGGGAGAAAGTTGAAGGCAGGAGACATTGTTGAAGCATTTAAACCTGATGCATTGTTGAAGCATGGTTTCCGAATGCCTCAGCAGCTTATTCCTCACTATAGCAGTAAACTGACGGTTGAAGTTGTCCTTGGACCCCAACACAGCTTTTTCACAGATCGACGCATAGAAACTTTCCTGTCAAGCACCTTTACAGTAACCAGCGCGTCCGACAGGATGGGATACCGACTTGACGGTCCACAGATTAAACGTCGAGGCTCTGCGGACATGGTTTCAGACGCTATCCCGGTTGGGGCGGTTCAGGTTCCCAGAAGCGGTAAGCCCATCATAATGATGTTGGATGCGCAGACAACAGGCGGCTATCCAAAAATAGCCGTCGTCACCTCTCCAGGAATTTCTCGTCTTGGACAAGCCAAGCCAGGTGACCGTGTACAGTTCTCAAAGATTTCGCCAAATAAAGCACGGACAAAGCTGCTGAAGCATACGAGAACTCTCAATCAGATGAAAACCCATCTCGAAGAGTCCGAGTGTTAAGGCTGTCTTCGGCGCTGTCAAATATGATGCTTTATCTTCCTGCGTTCAAGCAAACTGAACAATCCAATTGTGACAGTTTGCAGTATAGCGAAGAGTGCCATCAAGTAAAAGCTGAGAGTATATTCTCCTGTGAAATCTCTTGCTAACCCTGCTAGATAAGGCCCTGCAAGTATGCCGATATTCAAACAGGCAGTTACGGTTCCAAATGCTAGACCTATGTTTTTTGGTTTCACTATTTTCGGGGGCAAAGAGAAAACCGGTGCAGGCACTAGCGCGGCGAACAGTCCTATTAATACAAGCAAAGGAACAGCATATGGTGATGTTGGAATAGAGAAAATTAAGGACGCTAGAATAACACCGCTAACACCTATTAGGGTGGATTCTCTTCCGAACCTGTACAGAAAATAGCCTATTAGAGGGCTTAGAAACAGAGATCCCATCATCACTAGGCTTGACATAAATCCAGCAGAACCGATTCCATAACCTTTGGCTTCAAAAAACCTCGAAGAGAATGTTAAGAAGGAGATGAATGCTGCGTTGAACCACATCCAAGAAAAGCCGACAAGCCATATGGAAAGCCCTAGTCTGCTAATGTCTCTGAAAACGTTGGTGTTGGCCTCCCTGAGATCTTGGACAGGTTCCTTGAAAAGCCATAGGAAAAGTAGGAGCGCTATGATGGCCATTGTTGCAGTCAAGAAAACGGGCGCCTGCCAGCCAAGAATTTCCCCGATAACGCCGAAACCATTGAAGCTCAATATTGTTCCTAGAGGCATGGCGGTGTTGAATACCCCCATCCCAACGCCCAACTCTTTCCCTAGAAACCATCTTGAAACCATCTGAGGCAATACTATTGCTAAGGTTAGTCCACCGATGCCAGAGATTATTCTACCTAAGCAAGCTTGGAAAAAGGTGTTGCTCGCACCAACGATTAATGTTCCAATAACCATCAAGATTAGCGAGGTTATACTTACTTTCTTCATGCCAAAACGGTCTGACATTATCCCTCCAGGCAAGGATATGAATATACCCGGCAACGCGAACAGACTCATGAGCAAGCCTGCTTGAGCATAGCTGATGTCGAATTCTGGCATAATCAAAATGAGAAGCGGTGGGATGGACTGAAAGACCAAGGCGAAAGACAGCATACACACATAGGTTAGCGCTAATATTCTCCACCGATAATTGGCAGGCTCGATCAACCAAAACACCTAAATGGATATGGCGTGCAGAAAGACTCTTCTTTTCAGGTATAAATCGCTTGTTATCTTGTCAAAAAATTGGAATATATTTCTGAGAGGTTCGAAGCGTGTATAGAACTGCAAATGTTGGTTAAGAAGGAAAGCTGCGAAAGGGGGAAACGTTGAATCCCCCTCTTTTGTGAAGCTTTGCACGGAAAGGCGGCTTGACAAGAACGGTGTCTCTCGGAAAATGGATTATCCGAATTCCAGTGTTTCCTTCAAACGTTTGCCCGTTGAACAGATTCCCTGAAACTGTCAGTGTGACATAGGTCCATTTTGAAGATGGAATTCCATCGCCTGCGATTGCATTTATGATGTATTCTATTACGGTGGCTCTAACGAATTTCACCATAAGTACCTTGGCACCCTCATGATCATCAGAATCGTCAAGATAATCAATGTCATTACATTCATCGTAGTCGTCAAACTCATCGAGGTAGAAAATTGCCACAGGCTTTGATTCAGCAGAAATCGTGCCGTTTAGCTTTATCGTCGAAACATCGATATCTTCGACATCGTAGTCTCGGGGCAACTTGATTAAGCAGGTTATCCATCTCCCCCTGCTCTTCAAGTTCAATGTACACGGATAGATATAGACTTCAGCTTCTATAACTGGGACTAACATCGCTAAAATCAGGTCTTGAAAATCTGTATCGCCTCCCTCCCAAAGATCTTCCCAGACAATTATGTATCCGCCTGGAGGTTTGGGGTTGGCGAAAATTAATGCGTGGTCAAAACCATCTGAGCTGCGATTTGTCTCGGTGTAGAAAAGGCCGTCTGGCGAATCTAAACACAGACCGAACGTTTCTGTCGCCTCAAAGATTGTTGAGTCTCCTGTGATATTGACACCTGAGAAGATCAAATGTAACTCACCAGATGAGACCGGATACCAGCTCAAATTGTTTGAAGGCGCATATCCCGCGATTTCTGCTAGAATCGCGATTTGATAATATCCAGCGTTGAATACTTCAATTCCTAATTCGTCTCCAGTTACATTGATGGTGTATCCATTTGCATCGAACCATTCCTGCAAAGTCGGTTCTCCATCTGTTTCTGCTATAACAGCCTCATCGACGTTCACTCTTTTTGAAGCCGTCACGTTAACCTTTATTTGCGTATCAACTGACGCTGAAACGGATAAAGCTGGCAAACTTAGCATAATGAGTGTGATGATGACAAAGCTTTGAGTCATCGTATTTCTTCTCATTTCATATCCCCACTACAGTTTTTTGTGAAGTGGTTTAAAAGTATAGTAACTGAATATTTATAGAATTTTACTCTAGAAGTATTTTGGATTTCTTAAAACAGTTATAAGAGCTGAATACTCTCCTACTCTAAGAGGGAATTTCTTGGCAGTTGCAGAGAGAGAACGTGTCAAGAAGCCGAAATTGCCAAAGAAACGTTTTTTGAAGAAAAAGAAGAGAAGAAAAGGCCGATAGGAACTAAAAACCTTTAATAGCAAACCACTAATTCAACAAAATTAATCATCAATGGGCCGGTAGTTCAGCCTGGAACGAATGCCTGACTTGCACTCAGGAGGCCGCGGGTTCAAATCCCGCCCGGTCCACCAAGTTTTAGGTTCGCGCGCGCGACAAAGGATACAAACTAAACGAGTATTGCCTAATGCTCCGGTAAGCACGCGCAAACTATCTTCAAAAACTTCGAGGGCGAGTGGAACCTTTTTGGAGATTTAAGTGAAGTCGCCAAACTGGCCGCAAGTCGGTCATAATTCCAATGCTCATGATAAAGAACATTTACGGTATGTGCTATTAGGCAATTGCTGTGGTTAGGCGTGGATGACGGAGAAAAAAGTGCTCTATCAACACTTTAAGCTTAAGAGACATAAAAAATCGTTGCGTGCATATCAAGAATGAAGTCTGTGCGTTCTCTAGGCTCCTTTGGCTGATACTACACGAGCGGGCAGGTCGCTTGTATCCTGAAGACCAAATAAAGCGGAATAACTGAAATGATGTGATGAGCACTTTAACACGGTGAAAGTTAACAACACTACCAATGTCCACTAAAAGATGCTCAACGGATGCTATAGCGCACACATGTGTCCAACAGCTGCAATGATGCAAACTAGTTAAGATAACTGCTTTAAAGTCGTTAATCACTAAATAGGGATGTATGAAACTAGGAAGATCTGCTAATGACGGTTTTAACAACTGCTAAGGTGTCTAAAGGTTTCCGCGTGACAATTCCAAAGGAAGTTCGGGAGCTCTTAAAGTTGGAAGAAGGTGATGAAATCGTCTTCTACACGGTTGAAGAAATGTTGACTCGTGTATGCTTCCGAAAAGCTTCAAGTAAGTAATTGCTTTGGCCTATCTCCGGTGCAGTTGGGGGGCATTTGTCAATGAAAGACTGGGAGCCTTAGACAACCTCGGAAATAGAAGAGGAGTGTAGCTTTGTCTTTTTCTTGGTTTTAAGTGAAGGTCTTCTTGATCGCAGCCAAGATTTGCTCGCTGCATTCCTCAGCTGAAAGCTTTGAAGAGTTAACTCTTATCTCTGGATTAAGAGGTTCCTCGTAGGGAACGCCTACGCCGGGAACCGTCGATGCTTTGCCTTCTTCAACATTCTTGTAGATATTGGTCGGGGCAAGGTGTGTGTTTTTGCGCGCGGCCTCTCTGTGCATACAGACTTTGAGGGGGCATTCCAAGTAGGCTTCTATGAAACGTGGAATAGCTTTCCTTGCTTGGTCTCGAAATCGGCGGCGATTACCTGTCGCGTCAATAACTACGTTGATGCTGCTGTCTGTCAGCATCTTGGCCACGAAGACAAGTGCGCCGTAAACTATCGTGCGTTCTTCTTCAGAATAGGTCGGCTGCGGAGTAGCATACTGCCGGATCATATCGATGGAGATTATCTGGGTGTAGATTTTTATGGACTTCAACTTCTGAAGCAGCAAATCCGCTACAGTGGATTTGCCGCTTCCAGGAAGACCAGTAATCCAAATACACCATCCTTTCTCCAAAGTGAGTTACCCACCCTCCAATGATTACACCAAAGAAAATATCGTAAATCTATTGATAAGTCTTAGGAACAAAGGCTACAAAGAAA
>CAYGBS010000040.1:7870-14305 GCA_964348215.1 uncultured Candidatus Bathyarchaeia archaeon | reverse complement strand
CAAAACCATGATAGGTAAACACATGTGGCTTTCTCCAGAACATACTTGCCACGTTACCTGCAAAAATGCCAGGATGATACTGGGAGTGTATCAAGTCAAAAGTCTCCAAGAATCTTAGACTCTTTGAAGGAAAAATCAGATTTCTGAAAAGGGGTATGTTGTCTCCAGGAAATCGTAGCTCATAGATCGGGACGTTTTTCGATTTGACTTGACTTTCACGAGAAACAATGGCTACATCGTTTCCTGCAAGCTTTATCCTCTTTGCAATTTCCAATATGTGATTAACAAGTCCTGAACCAACGTGTAAAGAGGAACGAACATAGGCTATCTGCAAATTCGCTACACGTCTTAGCGGCTGTTCTGCAGTTTTAGTGTCCTCGCCCCAATAAAAAGGCAATTCTGCTATATCTTCTTAGAAATCTTCGTCCTTTTTTGGTGATCTTGTATAGGATAACGCGACCAGAATCTTCTTTTTGCACTAGACCTTTGATTCTTAGGGATTTCAGATACCTCTGCAATTGTCTGAAACTAAGATTGCAATGGTTCATTATATGTGTCTTTTTGGAGCGTTCCCGAGTTTTTTCTAGGATATTCGCCATGATTTCAATTTTGCTGCGTTTGCTAAATAACTCGCTCTCTTTTTCTACTGGCATGTTTATTCTTACTCCGTGTCCATCCTGTTTTCTCTTATTCATGTTTACTGAAACCCTTCATACCATCAAATATGGCCCAAGGCTGGACAGCCTCATGATTTATCTCCGTAGGTCCATGTACGCATTCACATAAAATGCGGGCACCAATACACAGAACTGACAGCCAAGAGATAGGCAAATCTGAAATTCTCGGAGGTTTTAATAAACCTTCTGTGCACACAGTCTTCATGAAAAAGGGGATTAATAAATGGGACCTTACACAGATGTGTCAAACAACAAGGCATCAATTGAGCAATGTATTCGTTCAAGTATAGAGGAAACCGATTATTTTCTACAAGAACCTACAAAGATAAAACAAGCAGAGCTTAAGATTCAAGCACCAATGTGTCTGGCTGAATTTCTATAGATTTCTACCTATATTAATTTCGGAATTATTTATGAAGGATCTAAAGGAGCTAACTCAGATTTCTCAGGAGATCCAGACGCAACTGCTGCAAAGGAAATTGTCTTTTTCCGAAATCCGATACATACTTGCAGAAGCTCAGACCACGTTTGCAATTATGCAAACAACACAATATCTGAGAAACATCGAAGAAAAACCAAAGCCTAAAAGGGGAAAGTCGTGAGTAGGATTCTCTCAATTGACGCGGAAAACGTGCGCTGCGAAAAGAGTTACAGGCTTTTGAGATGTCCCAAGTGTCACAAGTGGAACAAGGTATCGTATCAACGTGTCGTCGACAAAATTTTTGTGGCAACCTGCAAGAGATGTGGGGCTCAGTATAAACTTGCCTAAGCTCTCGAGGTAATCACCTTTTTTCTTGCGGCTTACATTCAGAAGAATGATGTTTTCAGCTAATCTCTTGTGCTTGAAAGCTCTATATGTGCTGTTTCTAGGAAATCGCCATCCTTTCGTAAGTCGAAAACTCTTATATGTGAAGGGCATGTTTGGTTGATATTGCGGGGAATTGGAACAAAACATGTGAGAGAGCGCGATGCGTCATAGAAAGCCGAATGTCAAGAGACCGTCGAAAATCGTGCATAGGAAAAGGGGGTACGCGACAATCTCAAAGGAAGGCATTGAGTTCGTTAGGGCACGGTATTGCTGCTCAGTAGAGCTTGATAGCGAAGAGATTAAGTTGTATGGATTTCTTTTGCGGCTACTTTCCTTTGGAGGAAAGCTGACTTTAGCTTTAATAAAAAAATGGGGCTATGGTAAAGTTATGAGGAAAGCCGTAGAAAACCGTTATATCAGTGTCACCGCCTCCATGCAAAGATTGCCAACAAAGCAGATTGAAGACACTATCAGGGAAATATGGGGAGAGATTCCTAAAGGCATTTATATATAAGCATTTATGCTTTGACAACGTGTACAGATTGGGTCAGATGTCAGAATGGGCTCCTCACGAAAAATTCTGCTACAATCTTATAAACGAATATTCCGAATGCGTCTTCAAACAGTTGCCTGATGAATCTCTTCAGCATGCCTTATCCAAGGACGTGTCTTCAATGCACAATTCTCCTCTGCTTTTGGATCCTCCCATTGAGGACAGTTCACGCGCAACCAAGAAAAGCATCGGTTCTATAACATTCGTCATTATAACCAAAAATCGCCCCGAAATGGTGAAAAACCTTATACGATCCGTTTTTAACGCAAGATTGCACTCCTTCTCGCTGGTTTTAATAGATGACAGCGACTCTGATAGTTTCCTTCAAACGGGAAACTATTTGCGCTCTAGCTCTATACCGTTCAAGCAATTTAGCTCTTCTCAAGCTCAAAGACTTGTGGAGGAAACCTTGAGAAAAACAGATTTGACCTTGGATGAAAAAGACTTCATTAGAAAATGCACAGGACTTTCCTCTATTTTCTGTGGCTATGTTGGCCGGTTTCTTGAAAGGGACAGATCGAAACTAAGACTCATGAACCGTTGTTCAAAGTTTGCACCTTACTCTCCTGCTCGAAATCTGGGCATTTACAGCGCTTTGAGGTTTTTCGATTCAGACATCATTTTTTTCCTAGATGATGACTGCTTAATCCTTCACCCGGAGAAACTGAGAACACATATTCAATTAATCGAGAAGAAGATAGATCAAAAAGACATTGTGGCAATCGCTGGGCTTTATAAAGATTTTTTAAGGCAACGAAATCACAAAGACCGAATTCGGGAGAAAGGTTTTAGAACTCTTCGAGGAATGGATGCATTTCTCAGCAAATCCCTTGCAGCCGGGAAAAAACGATTCGAAATTATGCCACCTCACATGTTAGGCGGTGTGCTAATTCTGAGCAAAAAAGTGTTCCATATTCTTCCTTTCGATCCATATGTTGCAAGGGGAGAAGATCACGCCTACGCCTTAGACCTAAGAGATCTTCTTGGCGATAACGAAATTGCCATCCGAGATAACGACCTTGTGGTCGGCCACCAAAGGACAATCGCCAAAGAACATAAACACATGGATGTTTTGCGAGATATCTTTCGATTCGTCTACTGCCACGCCAAAACAGGGAATTCATTCATAAGTTTTCTATTCATTAGATGGGCAGTAATATCTCTCATAAACTTGTTTCTTGACGCTTCAAACCATCAGCAGTACAGGAACGAGTTGCGAGCGCTGCTTGTTGCGCATAAATTTGCGAAGGAAAATGCTTCCGAGTTTAGACAAAGTTTAGAGGTTTGGAACGCCTTTCTATGTCAGGTAAGAGTCCCACGGAATTTTGAAATGGAACGGAGTTAGTCGTTGAAACTCTCTCAAATCAGTTATATGAGTCATGTTCAATCCTCAGAAGCAATCAGTTGTCCCAAGGGCTGAGAGAGGGAATCTTATTCATCATGAGAATCTCTTGGCAAATTCAAGATCGTGCTCAAGTTCTTGGCTTCTTAAGATCTGTCCGTGCACAGGTTTACGTTACGCTTAAACCTAGCTAGTGGACACATATTTCAGCTGTGTGGAGTTTTTGATTCCTCTCCGAGACGAAAATCGTTCCAAAACAACGCCTCACATAACACGAATCCTGATACTGGTCAATGTGATAATTTTCATTCCACGTTTATACAGCGAGTTATTTCCACAAGATGCACTGACGCGGCTGTTCGTGAATTCGCTCTACAGCAATTTCATTATGGTTCCTGGCTACATACTACAAGGAAAAAGTCTTCACACTCTCTTCACTTCTATGTTCCTTCATGCCGACATCTTCCACATAGGCGGGAACATGCTATTCCTTTACATTTTCGGAGACAACGTGGAAGACGCCTTTGGACATTTTCGCTATTTTCTTTTCTACCTCGTTTTCGGTCTTGTAGCAGATCTCGCACATATCCTAAGTCTAACATCACCTCCAGAGCTTTTCATTCCTACTCTAGGTGCCTCAGGAGCAATCTCTGGTGTCATGGGAGCGTACATTCTGATGTATCCAAAGGCGAGGATTCAGACTTTGGTTTTGGCTTATCTCATAGTTGTCGTGAGGGTGCCTGCAGTCTTCTTTCTTGGCTTTTGGTTTTTGATGCAACTGCTTTTAACTTCGCTTCATATAGGCGGTGGTGTAGCTTATTGGGCGCACATAGGTGGCTTTGTTGCAGGATTGACGTTAGCATTCCTGGTCACGCGTTTCTTCAGAAAAGAGGAGACTGCACAACCTCCTTCTTATCCGGGTATACCTTGAATTCACTGAGGCATTACTTTTGTGTTGATAGCCTGAAAAGAAGGAAACCAACTATGGTCAGCCCGGCAGCGGCATACATAGTTGCTCTGAAACCGAGAAGCCCTGAAAGCATCCCTCCAACGAGAGAACCGAAGACAGTGGCCAAACTGATCAGCGATCCTAACATTCCCCCGGACGTGGATTTTTCGACATTGTGTTTCATGAGATAGAGTAGAGAGCCTACATATAGACATGACCAAGAACTGCCGAGCAGTATTTGCACAGGGATCAAATGTAAAAAGCTCTGGGCTAGGCTAATGGCAAGAAAGGTAATAGCAGAAAACGTTAACCCGACGTTTAACAGAGTTTTTCCTTCGAAACGATCTGCAAATTGCATTACAAAGAACTGTGTTGCGGTATTAACTGTGTAGATCACGCCGATCCAAAACCTGTCGCCGCCGAGACTGGTTATATATAAAGGGTAGATGATCCAGATGCAATTGGCACCTGAATGACGGAGGAAAAAAGGTAGATAGACTTGCCAGTTCCTTTTAAGCAAAGCTTTCGGAAAGAATGGGACTTCAAGTTTGACTCTCCCAAGTTTGGGAAGCGTTAAAGAAAGAAGGAAGGCTAAGAATGTGCATAGTGAAGAGAAGACGAATACGCCCCAATAGAAAGCTATAAGCCCAGCCGCAAACGTTCCAACAGACCAACCTAGAGCGCCACCAGCAGCAAACCTCCCGAGGGAGCGTCTGGATTCGTAAACGTGGGCTATTAAGGCAGGAGGAAACATTCCGAGAGAAAATCCGACTAGACCTCGAGCAAAAGCGAGAAGCACTGGAGAAGATAACAAAGGAACAACAAAATGGGGATCGGCTAAAGCTTGAAGAAAAACTGCGAAAGTGGAAAACAGTAGACCTAGGCAGATTATGGATTTCCTGTCGTAGACATCTGCCGCGCGACCGAAAATGTAAGAAGAGCTGAATACTGACAGGCCGTAAACCGCTCCTATCATACCTATTTCGCTGTTATTAGCTCCGAGTTCTCTGGCAAGATTTGGAATGAAAAGCAATGATGCCGATAACGCCACGCTTGACAACATTTGGATGATGTTGGGTTTCATGAACACTTCTCGCCGGGGTTTCCAGTTTTCTTGTTCGGAGTATTGTGTTCAAGGCATGAATGATTAAAACTTTTGCGATGATATGAGAAAGCTCCATGAGATTTGCTGGTTACGAATAATGCGAGCATATTCGCAAAAGCCTTATTCAGGATGAGTCAACAAGAAGCTAATGCACGTATGGTGTGGCACTGGAAAATGAGCAGCTACGAACTTTACGTATCGCCTTCTCCCGCCTTCAGTGGATGCGAAAGAGGATTAGAACGAGCAGATTACGTAGTCGTTGGCGTACCTTTGGACATAACTGCTACGTACAGAACGGGTGCAAGATTTGCGCCTCTTGCTATACGTGAGGCATCTTTAAACATCGAAACGTACAGCTTCCGCACAAACCTTGATCTAGAAGATTTGAAAATTCACGACCTAGGCGATCTTCACGTTAGTCACAATATGGAAAGAACATTGAAGCGACTTGAAAACTGCGTGAGAGATCTGCGAAAAGCCATGAAAACGCCTATCATTATCGGGGGCGAACACACGCTCACTCTGGGCGCAATGCGTGGCATAGGCGGCAGAGAAATTGCCTTGATAAGCCTTGACGCCCATTTAGATCTTCGCAACGAATATATGGATTTGGTTACAAGTCACACAACGTTTATGCGGAGGCTTAATGAACAGCTAAAGCCTGAGAAGATTGTCGAAGTAGGTACTAGGGCCGTCTGCAGAGAGGAATTGAAATATGCGAAAGAGGCCGAAATTCGATTTTTTACAACAAAAGAGATAAGGGAAACCGGAGTGGAGGGCACGGTTAAAGCTGTCGAAAAGGCGCTGGAGAGTTGCAGAACGGTGTATTTGACGGTGGATATGGATGTACTTGATCCCGCTTTTGCTCCAGCGGTGCAAAACCCTGAACCCGACGGGCTATCGATGCAAGCTCTATTAGATCTCATATGCGGCTTTTGTGACGACCGCGTAATCGGCCTAGACTTGATGGAAGTGTCTCCGCCCTATGACCATGGGATAAC
>CAYGBS010000040.1:0-7860 GCA_964348215.1 uncultured Candidatus Bathyarchaeia archaeon | reverse complement strand
TGCGATTCAAGCGGCAAAAATACTTGCGGAAGCCTTGTGCCGAATTGAGAGAACTCGAAAGCATTAAACCTGCCTTTCAAGTTTTGCAATGAAGAAGCCGTTGCATTCATGAGTGTGTGGGTATAAACGTTGACTGCTGTTTTGACCTCGTAATCCGGGAAGCCCTATTCGAGGCTTAGTTTCTACTAATGCATATTCCGGGTTCCATTTTAGAAATCGCTCAATCAAAATCTCATTCTCTTCAGCGGTGATACTGCAGGTCGAGTAAACTAGGTTGCCGTCCTTTTTTACTAGTTCAGCACAATTGTTCAGCATTTTCCATTGAATTGCAGCCATACGTCTTAGTGATCGCATCGAAAGTCGCCATTTGGCAGAAGGTGTTCTGCTGAAAGCTCCTGTGCTTGTGCATGGCGGATCGAGGACAACAATGTCTGCTTTAACGTTATGAAGAGGCAATGCATTAACTGCGTCGCCTATGATAGGCGTGGTGGTTTTTACAGCCATCCTTTCGTTTTCACGTCTCCAGATTCTCATTCTCCGTTTAGAATAGTCTATGGAATAGATGGTGCCGCGATTTTTCATCAACTGGGCCAAATACGTGGTTTTTGCACCTGGCGCCGCACAGACATCTACTACGCACATGTCGGGTTTAGGAGCAGCCACCTCTACAGCTAGACAGCTTGCTTTGTCCTGAATGTAAAACAGACCATTACTGAAGCTAGAGGATTTCGTAAGAGGCTGTCTTGTGGCGTTTACCTTGTATGTGTATCGTAATCCATCTACTTTTTCTAGAGCTAATCCTTCGTTGCCCAGTTCTTCCAGCAGGTCACCTTCGGGCATTTTCAGAGTGTTGATCCGAATGTAGGTCGGTGTTCTTGAAAGCGTACTCTCAAAATACTGTAAGGCTTTGTGACGGCCGAGCAATTTAAAACAGTACTTCACAAACCATGGTGGCTGAAACGTCTGGAGGAAGACTTTTTCTGCATCACTTAAGCCTTTCAAGACTTCCCTCGGCTCTAGGCTAAGCAAAGTGCCTAACGTTTCTTCAACTTTCCTCAATCCTCTCCAGCCTAGAATGGAACGGCCAATTCTAGCTATGTTTACTGCTTTTTCATAACTGTCTCTTCCGCTCATTCTTGTTTCGTAAGTGTAGAGGCGCAGGAAAGCACGGATTCTCGGCTGAAGATCATTAATGGAGCTTGGCTGCAGAAGCAAGTTTACTGCATAGTCAATGAAGTTTTGTCTTCTAACAGTTTCCAACACCAACCTGTGTGCTAACCCTCTTGTGTCTGGATCTCGTATACGTAGCTTTTTGGAAGCTTTGGATAAGGCAAGCCTCTCACTCAGTCTTTTTAGTTCCATCCAGCATAAGGCTTTAATAGCTAACGCCCAAGCGTCACGTAACAATTCCAGCAACTCGCGTTGAATTCACGTTTTCCCTATCAATATCGCTACTCCACACAAGCATGATCTCCTCTCCGAATTATCGCCGCATACATTAAAAACCTTGAGATAATCTACTATGCTTCCGCGCTGTGGCCATCTCAAACTTGTCCTCTTTGTGATTGTATCGCTCGGATGTAAGTGTGTCTTAGAGAGTGGAAAGGATGTGTCAACTCGATTTCAACATAGTTCCGTAAGTTGCCGGTAAAACACGTTTGAATCTTTGAGCAGCACGTTACGCGCAACGTCCACTTATATGGGGGCAGGTCTAAAACAGAGTTTTGGTGGTTCAAACTAATTTCTTTATTGTTTACCCAGCTTTGGCATGCAAAAAAGCAGCTTGTGAATATGGCGCAGAGGATTGCCAAATGGTCTCTATTTGAGTTGCTGGTTTGCTGGTGGCGGGAAGCGGTGAGGAAGGCTGGGGGTGCTCGGTTGTTTCCGAGAAGTTTGTGGGACTGGATCTGTAATTATTTTTGAGATTACTTTGCTGATTGGGTTTTTGAGTTTAGGAAGTAAGTGTGAATGCTTGGTGGGTTCCAGACTGGTTTCATGTTTAATGGTTCTGATTAGTCCTGTAGCAAGCTTAATAATCGTCTTGACTTGCTTTTCACTCATCTCTTCTGGCTTGGTTTCCGTCAGGTTCTCTATGTATTTTTCCAGAACTTCAATTGCGTCTTCTCCTTTCAAGACTAGAACTTCGGGCTTGTGATAATGCTGCGTTTCCACCACCACTAGAGAATGTATAGACCATTTTTCTAGAATAAAAATGGACTTCTGAAGCTGGAAGCATATCCGTTTTTGATATATTGATGCTTCAGGGAAAAAAAAGGCGGTTGGCGAGGCACTGTGAAAGTGTAGATGAAGGAGATATGTCCGTAACCCTTACTCTTTAAAACCCTGAGACCCATATAAAATGAATGAGACCAAGCGCAATGGTGGAACAAAGGCGGCTGAACGAGTTTTCGAAGCCCACTCAAGCAACCACAGACAAAAAGAAGAAGGAAAAATCAGAAGAACAGAAAGCGGTGTCTCAGCGGCATAAGAGCACAAAAGAAGGCCTACCCAAGAGAGTAGATCCGAAGCAGCTTCCACATTCATACTTTGTTTCCGCCTCTTACGACGGCAAAAGAGGAAAAGCATCCGTTAAACTATATGAGCCAAAATCTAGGCGAATCTACTTCTGGCATGACACCACAGGACATAGACCATACCTTCTCACAAACTTGTCTCCATACGAACTTGACAAACTGGAACGTGTAAAAACCCACCCAGGATTAGACCGTTTTGAGCACGTGGAAAAGTTTGACCCACTTTCTGACAAGAATGTAGCTTTAACGAAAGTGGTGGCAAAAGATCCCTTAGCGATTGGAGGTAGACCAAGAGGATGCTTGCGAGAGATTATTCCAGAAGAACACTCCAAGAGCGCTGAACTCGAACAACCAGAAGCTAAAGTTTGGGAAGCAGCGATCAAATATTATCAATGCTTCATCTATGATCGCGGCATTGTGCCAGGTATGCCGTACAGAGTTGAAGATGGCAATCTGGTCGCTACAAAGATGGAGTCAGCTGAAAATGCTGTGAAAAACACGCAGGCTCTATTCAGAAATGAAACGGCAGAAGAGAAAGAATACGTTGAGCGATGGGCACGCTTGCTGGAGTATCCAGCGCCACCGTTTAGGCGTGTTGCATTGGACATTGAAGTCTTCTCGCCAGTAGCAACGCGTGTACCGGATCCTCGTGAAGCACCCTACCAAGTTACTTGTGCTTCTTTGATGACAAATGATGGCAACGACCGAGTCTTGCTATTAAGGCGAAAAGGTGTAGAAGACGGAGCAGAAAGGCTTCCTCCCAACGTGAAGATCGAGTTTTTTGATTCTGAAGAAGAGCTGGTCAAAACTATTTTTGAAGTTTTACGGGATTATCCTTTCGTCATTACTTTTAATGGCGACGATTTTGATCTTCGATATCTAGCGCACAGAGCAGAAAAGAAACTGGGCATACCTAGAAGACAGATTCCTATTGAAGTGCGCCGTCGCGTCTGCTTACTAAGAAACGGCACTCACATAGATCTGTACAAATTCTTTTACAACCGTTCGATTCAAATCTACGCCTTCAGTAACAAGTATCGCGATGTAACTCTCAACGATGTTGGAAAAGCTCTCATTGACATGTCAAAGATCGAGCTAGACAAACCATTCGCCGATCTGAGCTATTCTGAGTTGGCACGCTATTGTCTCCACGACGCAGAGATCACCCTGAAACTGACAAGCTTCAACGACGACCTTACGATGAAGCTGATTTTGGTGCTAGCGCGGATTAGCAAGATGCCCATGGAAGATGTCAGTCGACAGGGTGTTTCCCGGTGGATCAGGAACTTCCTGCATTTTGAGCATCGGAGACTTGATCTGCTGATACCCAACACCTCAGATATTCTGGCCTTAAAGGGAAAAACAGCCACAACGGCCATTATCAAAGGTAAGAAGTATAAAGGAGCCATTGTAGTTGAACCAGTGCCTGGTGTTCATTTCAATGTGGCAGTCATGGATTTTGCAAGCTTATATCCCTCCATCATCAAAGTCTGGAATTTAGGGTATCAAACCATACTTTGTCCTCACGAAGGATGCAAAGACAACATTGTGCCAGGCACTCCTCACTGGGTATGTCGCAAGAACAAGGCATTGGAGAGCCTACTCGTTGGCTCACTTAGAGATTTGAGAGTGAAATGGTACAAGTTGAAGGCAAAGGACAAAACATTGCCAGCAGACGTTCGGAACTGGTACAACGTTATCCAAAGAGCTTTGAAAGTCATCTTGAACGCTAGTTATGGTGTCTTCGGTGCAGAGTCATTTGACCTGTATTGTCCCCCAGTTGCGGAGGCAACAGCCGCCATTGCAAGGCATTCGTTGAAGCAGATTGTGAGCGAGGCCAAAGCGTTGGATATTGACGTGCTTTACGGCGACACAGACAGCGTCTTTCTTAAGAACCCTACGGACACGCAAATCAAAGAACTGGCGAATTGGTCCAAGAAAGAGTTAAAGATGAGTCTAGACGTTGACAAAGTTTATCGATACGCTGTTTTCAGTTCTCGCAAGAAGAACTATCTGGGCGTTTTCGAGGATGGCAGTGTTGATGTTAAAGGGTTAACAGGGAAGAAGAAGCATATCCCTAAGTTTATCAAAGACGCCTTTGACGAAATGAAAGCAAGACTAGGAGAGGTTGGATCATCTGCAGAGTTTGAGGCGGCTAAGAAGGATATCAAGAAGATAGTTTTGAACCGTTATACGCGGCTTAGAAGGCGAGAGTGGAATCGTCTAAGTGATTTAGCCTTCCATGTTGTCCTCGGAGACGCACCTGAGCGCTATGTGAAGACCACGCCTCAACACGTGATGGCTGCCAGAATACTAAAGGATAAGAACATTGAGATGAAGGCTGGAGATCTTGTGAGCTTTGTGAAGATCAAGCCTAGAGAGACGCTTGTTAGAGGGAAAAGGGAGTCAGTTAATGTAATGCCAATAAGCTTCGCCACAAACAGCGAAGTAGATGTAGACAGGTATATCGGCTATCTACAGTCCACTTTCGATCAAGTCTTAGATGCCCTAGGATTAGAGTTTGACGAAATCATAGGATTAACCAAACTTGAAAGATTCATGTAACTTATTGCATCGAAAAACGTGAAACATCCTTGAGTACATGCTTCAGGTTCAGATATGCTAGCCAGCTTCTGCTAAGGCCAATTCAGAGTAAAAAGTTCGAATAAACTCAGCTGCAACTGCAGACAATGACGATATGCTTTTAAAGCTCGCAGCATCGATATGTACAGACGAACATAATGGTGTTCAAAAACATGAAATTCGACCCATGGCAAACGGTTCTAATAGTTGCAGTTATAACATCTATAGCTTCAGTTGGAAGCACAATTGTGTATCTTAATGCGACAGCAAGCCAGAGACTAGTTGTCGCCACCACCACCAGCCTCTTCGACACTGGACTACTGGATGAAATAGAGACAAGTTTCGAGGCTAAAAACAACATTGACGTTTACTTTGTGTCAGTCGGAACAGGCTTGGCAATCCAGTTTGCTCAGCGAGGTGATGCAGACATGATACTGGTGCACTCACCTTCAGATGAATTCGAATTTCTAAGGGGAGGTTATGGTTTAGACAGAAAGATTATTGCATACAATTTCTTTGAAATTGTAGGTCCCCGTGCAGATATGGCGGAAATCAATGGGCTAACTCCTCCAGAAGCATTGGCGAAGATTGCTTCTGCTGGAAGAGACTCTCAAGCGTTGTGGGTTTCCAGAGGAGACAATTCTGGGACTCATTCTAAGGAGAAGGCCCTGTGGGCAGTAGCAGGTCTTGACTGGGCTGAAGTGAAAGAGGAAGTAGGTTGGTTTGTGGAAACTGGTTCTAGTATGGGAAATACTTTGAAAACAGCAAATGAACTGCAAGCCTACACTTTGACTGATGTCGGTACATACTTAGCCTACAGGAATGGGGATGTCAATCTGGTCCCTGATCTCACAGGAATTGTAACTCAAGGGCAAGAGTTGCTTAATGTTTATAGTGCAATCGCCGTGAATCAGACACTTCATCCGCAGACGAACTTTGAAGGCGCAATTACGTTTATTAAATTCTTAATATCTGAAGATGGACAACGAATAGTCGGAGAATATGGAATGAATAACTATGGGCAAAGTCTGTTTCATCCAGTAGTGAACATTCTGAAAACCGACGTAGAATCTGAGATAGCCGAAATGATTATGGATTATGCCTTCTTTGATGGTTCAGAATGTCCCCGTCGATTCAGGTATGGTGACTCTGACCTCTACAGCTGAGAATTGATTGGCTTTGAGGGCTGATACGTGTGAGTAGGGCTGATATCGTACCTGTCCTGCTAATTGCCTTCTTTTTGGTTTTTTTCATTGGATTTTTGTTTCTTGCAGAAGAGTTCGCGGAAGGTTTCGTAGAAGCTCTGAGGCTTATATTTTCTGGGGATCCAGAAATCCTTGGCATAACGCTGCGGTCTATTTACATATCGGGAACTGCAACGGCCTTAGCAATCTCATGGTGTATTCCCATAGCAGTTGCTCTAGGTCTTGGTGACTTTGCTGGAAAAAACTTCGTGAAGAGCCTATTCAATGCACTGATCGGCATACCTACAGTTTCTCTTGGCTTAATACTCTATCTGATGTTTTCCAGTTCAGGCCCTTTCGGGTCCTTTGATTTATTTCTGAATCCGCTGGGGGTCTCGATAGGACAAGCTATTCTCATCACCCCTATCATAATCAGTTTCATAATGAGTGCTGTCGAAGCAGTTGATCCAAGCGTTGAAGACCTAGCGAAAACCTTAGGTGCTTCAGAGGCTGAAGCATCCTTTGCAGTCTTAAAGGAATCGACTTCAGGTGTTGCTTTAGCGGTTGTGGCTGGTTTTAACAGGGCAATTGCAGAGCTGGGCGTTGTTCTGATGGTAGGGCAGAACCTTCGTGGGCGGACGAGGGTCTTAACGACCACCATCGCTTTTGAGACCACACGCGGAAATATTGCGTTGAGCATAGCATTAGCGATAATATTGCTTTCCATCGTTCTATCGATAAGTCTTCTAACGAATCTGTTACAGAGGAGATTGACATGAGTGTTTTAGCTGGATTAGAACACGTTTCAAAAAACTTTGGAATGATTAAAGCTCTCGATGATGTGACGCTGAAGGTTCGAAGGGGCGAAGTATTTACCTTGATTGGCCCTAATGGCTCGGGGAAGACTACTCTACTGAGAATCCTTGCTTGTATTGAAAAACCTGACAGTGGCAACCTGTTCATCAACGGCGAAAAAATAGAGAACCGAAACAGGAACAAAGCTAAACTAAATACCACTCTGGTTTTTCAACGGACAACGCTGTTCAGCACAACTGTCCACAACAACATCCGTTATGGTCTAAGACTGAGAAAAATGCCAAAGAAGCATATTGACCAGTCGGTGAAAAAAGCGTTGAAAATGGTGAAACTAGAGGCTTATGAGAATCGACCAGCGAAAGAGCTCTCTGGAGGGGAGCAGCAGAGAGTCTCGCTTGCAAGAGCATTGGTACTTAACACACCGCTACTGCTCCTAGACGAGCCGACTGCAAACCTTGACCCAAGAAGCTCCTCCATAATTGAGGAAGTCATCAGACAAGTCAACTTGCAGAGGAACACAACTGTTGTAGTTGCCACACACAACGTTTTCCAAGCCAGACAAAACGCTGAGAAAGCCGTCTTACTCATAGACGGCAGAATAGCTGAAATCGGCACCTTTGAAGGGATACTCAGAAGATCAAGAAATCTAGCTAAATTCGCTAGGGTCGAAAACATCTTTTCTGGGAGCTCAGAGATTCTTAAAGAGGGCACCTCTCGCATAGAACTAGAGGGCGGATTAGCGA
>CAYGBS010000039.1:11285-14664 GCA_964348215.1 uncultured Candidatus Bathyarchaeia archaeon | reverse complement strand
GTGCATCTTTCAGCTCCGTCCACGGACCTCTACCTTCCACCTCACCATAAAAAAGATTCAGAGTGCTTTCAATAAGCAGTTCCAGTTCCTCCAAACTAGGAGTTCTACTGAAAACTGCCTCGAAATCTCGTGCAAAGAGGTGTATCTTACATTTCAGATAGAGGTCTTTGTTGCGTATACTTACAGGCTTGCCAATATCCAAAAGTTCCCTACAGGTGTTTAGCAGAAATAGTTTTCTCAAGTAAACCAGTTTCTCAAATCTGTCGTAATCTCGTTTTCGGTAATTCTCTAAGGCTCTTCTCAGCTTATGGTTTATGAAATCTTTGTATTTTTTAGGCCACTTCCACCTAATGGCGTTCTTCCTAAAATCGTTAAACTGAGAATTCTTATCGTAAAGTACTTCGCACTCTTGGAGAATGTTCAGAAATAGTGAACACCGAAACATTTCTGTCGGTTGCCAATCCTTCTTGAAAAGATTTTCGTAGAATGAAAGAGAATGCTCCCACAGATCTATTCTTACCCCATTTACAATGGACTCGTTTCTTCTTATCACGTTCTCTTGTGTATCTTTTATGATGACAATATCTACATCGCTCTCAAGATGTACGTTTCCCTTAACTACTGAGCCAAAAAGGAGCGCTGCCACGACACCTCTTTCTTCTCTCCGGCTAGCAGATATATCTAAAGCCAAATCTCTCATTTGTTTGACTCGTTGTCCTTTCCCACCTAACATCAAACTCTTCTCCTGTGCCCTCTTACAGAAAGATTGCCGCAAACAATGAGAAATACCTTTTCGGCAATCAATAAAAATCATAAACGATATATAATATTAAAGAGGAAGCCAATTTTTTGAAGCGCGCGATCGCTACAATTCCTACAACTATAATTATCGAAACTTGTCGATGAACCAATTGGACGCTGCTCCCCAGTTGTGCCCATGCGGTTAGCTCTTAATTTGGTTCTGCGAATATAATCTTCCTTCATATGCAGCTTATAGATTCCATTCTGTGATGTAAATGTAGCAGTAGCAGCGGTAAACGTTGACAAGCCACTAGAGAGACAAGATCAACTAATCGGAGAGGTAAATAGGGAAACAGCGGATCTATCAGAATGCTAACCTTTTCTCTTTTGATTTTGACTTTCATTTCTTGACTGTTTCATCTAAAGGTTTTTTCCTAGCCAATGCTTATACTCTTGCTTCTTATGAACTAACGAGATAGCTGGAAAAATCATGCTCAAAACGTTCAAAAGCGACCTAAGGCTACTCTCACGTTATACCCAGCTTTTTCCATTATGCTTCGCTGTGTTCGTCAGCATGCTGGGCTTCGGCCTTGTCATGCCTCTTTTGCCGATTTATGCACGGGACTTCGGTGCCACTGGAGGACAGCTTGGCTTACTGACAGCTTCCTTCGCAATCACTCGTGCAGTCATAACTTTCCCTGGAGGTTGGCTGGCTGACAAATCAGGAAGAAAGGTCCCGGTGTTGGCAGGGCTCTTCGCGTACTCTGTGGTTATGACTCTCTACGGATTCTCCCAAGATGTCAACGAGCTAATACTCCTGAGAGGCCTCCAAGGAATGGCTTCCGGAATAGTCTGGCCTGTCATAAGCACCATGGTGACTGACATCACCGCACCCAAAGACAGAAGCAAGGCCCTAGGGCTCTACGAGATGATGTGGTTCCTAGGGATTGTTGTCGGACCAGGAATAGGAGGAGTCCTAGCCGGCGCGTTCACCATCGCTATTCCATTCTTCGCCTGCGGCGGACTAGCATTCCTAAGCACAGTTTTAGTAGCGCTCACAGTACAGGAAACCGGCGCAGGCAAGGACGAAAGGGCTCAGGCGGGAAAATCAAAGGTACACTCACATGCAGATGAGAATTCTTTAAGGAGCTCTATAACCCGCCTGACGCCCTATCCCCGCATTTTTCTAGGTCTTTGCGCAGTCGGCTTCATAATCTCCTTCTCAAATTCCTTGATTCAACCAGTACTCTCGGTCTTTGCCAATGAAGAACTCAGAGTTTCCATAGCGGACGTAGGCTTTCTCTTCACAGCTATGGGAATTGCAACACTCATCACAACTCTACCAATGGGAACCGTCGCAGATAAGACAGGAAGAAAGATAACTCTCTCACTTGGCATGATTCTCCGCGCCGTTTCAGCGGTTTTGATCATAGTTTCCGGGAGCTTTTGGCCTCTACTTCTAGTCATGATGGTTAGAGGTTTCGGGCGGGCAGCAACCAATCCTTCCCTAATAGCCATGTTCTCAAACTTGGCTCCAGCCTCCACAAGGGGGAAGAGTATGGGCGTCTTCAACGGGTTTCGAAACGTCGGCTTAGTTGCAGGCTCAACAATCGGAGGCTTCCTATACGAAGCAACGTCACTTCAATCACCATTCATCACATGCGCAGTTGCAGGCCTGCTAGGAGTGATCATAGTCATACTGACAGTCTCTGAGCCAGAGAAAGGACTCCTATAGATATGTCTACATTCGCCCCTGTAGCTGTTCCATTCCTCCCTTCGGTTAGAAAACTTTGCTGAAGGAGCCTGAGCACTCAAGCTCTTTAGACTTCTATGAAGTATTCATCATTGAAATTATAGATAGCACTATATCCATGCAGAGCAACGTAATCACCGACCAAGGTGTACCAGCCTCCTTGTTGAGGTTCAATATTGTACCATCCAACCATAGGGATTTTTATCTTCACCCAAGCATGGAAATCCCCAGCTTCATTCTGCCCGATGACAACGTAAACATCTTCTGCGCTCCATCCATCCCTTCTCAGCAACGAGCAGAGCAGGATAGCGAAGTCCTCGCTGTCACCTGTTCGGCTTTCCAACGTCTCCTTACCTAGCTGCCAAAACTCGTTCGCATCATGAGACTCATAGTCATTCATATAGTCAATGCTTTTTCCCACCCAGTCCCGAATCGCAATCCAATGAACAAAAACAATTCCACCCATTATCTCCTTGTAAGCCGACTCCACCGACCGTTCATCAGGCGTTACGAAAAGCCTCATCATGCCCCATGAAGGCTGCCTCGGCAGCTCGGCATCCACGGTGTAATTCCAATAAGCTGTTGAGTTCCCGCTGAACGCTTCTATCTCAACAGTCTTCGACTGGTCATAGTCCAAAGAGAACGACACTGAATTTACATATTCAGAGTCTGGCAGCAGGTTGCGTATTGTTTCGGTGGAAAGAAACTCAGAGTCCAACGTAATCTCCACATTCACAATGTTTGCAGACGCATTACCAACATTTCTAACAGCATAATTTATCGCGGCAACAAGTACGGGCAGATCATCGGCTCCTCGTCCGCGGCGGGCGCGGGGTCGATCAGCTCCGTGCCGTCGGCAGCCATCTCGAGCTCCCGCCCGAGATC
>CAYGBS010000039.1:7241-11275 GCA_964348215.1 uncultured Candidatus Bathyarchaeia archaeon | reverse complement strand
ACAAGTACGGGCAGATCATCGGCTCCTCGCTCCCAAAAATCGTCAACCAGATAACCATTTACTTGCAGCATCACCAAACCTGAACTCGGAATTCCGCTGTCCTGATCTTGCGGCTCCTGAGCGCCATCAGGTGTTTGCCCAAAGTTGCCTCCGCTCAGCTGTTCATCTATCAAAATCAGCGTTACGGCAAAGAGCAGAAGCCAAACCATACCGATTATAGTGAGTTTACCCATGGCCTCTTCGAGGGATAGATTGAAAATGCAGGTTTAAAAAAACTTGTGTGTTCAACCTGACAGCATACCCATACATTTCAAGAAAACCACCCGTTCAAAAAGCTTGAACGATTGTTCTAAAACATAGTATTAAATGCAATATTCACTATGTTAGTATGCCACCTTAACACATTTATGTGGAAAAGTAGTGTTTCTCCATGGAGGCTTAGCAATTAGAGGAGACGAGTCGAGTAGAAAACACATTTCTGGCACCACCTGGGATGTCTACCTCTATATTCTGACTTCTAACGAACCGATAGGTGTCAGAGACGTTTGGAGAAATCTTAAGCTTTCCAGCCCTAGTTTAGCCCAATACCACATTAACAAGCTTCTAGACTTGAAGCTGTTACTTCAAACTCAAGATGGAAAGTATTTGGTGAAGGAGAAAGAGCAAATAGAAGCCTTGCGAAGCTTCGTGCTGCTAAGAGGAAGACTCATCCCGAGATTAGTTTTCTATGGAGCGCTAATCGCAGGCGTCCTTGCCGTGTACTTGGTTTTCAAGCCGTTTAGATGGGATTTCCGAGACCTTATCTTTTTGATCGTCTCCGCATTCAGCATAACAGCCTTCTTTTTTGAAGCCTATAACCAGTATAGAAGCCTGAGGGTGTCTGTTCAAAAAGTTTGAACAGCTGTTCTAAAGCGTAGTATTAAGAACAGCGTTGACCCACTATTTTAGCATGTGACTGACATGAAATTCCTCAACTTCAACTTTGGCTTGAACTTGAATAGAAGAAGGATTCTGGCAATCGGTTTAACAGCCTTCATCAGCGGCGTCCTATTGAGCAGCATCCTGCTAAGTCTCGTCCAAATCCCCCCTTTTACCGCGTCTGGTCAACCGCTTTTGAGGTTTTCCTCTTATCAGGAACTGGTAGACTTCGTAGAAGATTCACGAACAGGCTATTTGACATCTGAAGATTCACGAACAGGCTCATTCTCATTTGATTCCGCTGCTACGTCTGTTATCCCCGACTATTCAACCACAAACATACAGGTTGAAGGAGTAGATGAAGCTGACATCGTGAAAACAGACGGAGAATACCTATACGTTGTCTCAAACCAAAGCGTCTTCATCCTAAGAGCGTCTCCTGACAACCTGGAAATCCTCTCTCAATTACGTCTAAACGGAACTCTAAATGGGATATTCATAAACGGGAACAAACTCGTTGTCTTCGGGTCCAGCGATTACGGATCCGTATTTGTGGAACGAAGTGTATCCATCTTTGGGCCCGGCTACTCTTCACCGCCTAAAACCTTCATCAGAGTATTTGACATCTCAAACAGATCATCACCTATCTCTACGAGAAATGTTACTCAGGACGGCTCATACCTCAACTCCAGAATGATAGGCAACCATGTTTACGCTGTGATTAATGAAGCAGCATGGGTCAACGACGGCGATGTGAAGCTTCCAGTGGCCTATTCTAACGATCAATTTCGGGAAATACCTGCTACCGAAATCTATTATTCCAACATAACTGACTACGGCTACACCTTCACAACAATCGTTGCCATAAACCTTAAGGAGCAGCCGACGTACAAAACAATCTTGGTGGGAGCTACCCGTAGAATGTACGTTTCTCTCGACAACATGTACATAACGCTTCCAAGACAGCAAGACGCTGCTGGAGTGGAAAGAACACTGATCTACAGAATTCACCTAGAGGAGAGCAGCATAGAGGTTGAGGCAAACGGCGAGGTCCCGGGAAGAGTGTTAAACCAGTTCTCCATGGACGAATATGACGGCTACTTCAGAATCGCAACCACGACAGGCTCCCTGTGGAGCGGAACATCTCGAAACCACGTGTACGTTCTTAACATGAGCCTCGGCATCACCGGAAGGCTGGAAGGACTTGCTCGGGGAGAAAGAATCTACTCAGCTAGGTTCATGGGCGACGAATTCTACCTCGTGACGTTCAGGAAGGTTGACCCGCTGTTTGTGATAGACCTGCAGGACCCAGAGAACCCCTCTGTGCTTGGTGAGCTGAAAGTAACTGGCTACTCAGACTACCTTCATCCTTACGACGAAAACCATGTCATAGGCGTCGGAAAGGAAACTGTGGCAGCAGAAAAGGGTGACTTCTCATGGTACCAAGGAGTGAAGATATCGCTCTTCAACGTCAGCGACGTCTTAAACCCAGAAGAAATCGATAAGGATGAAATTGGTGACAGAGGCACAGACTCGCCTGTCTTGACAGATCACAAAGCGTTCCTCTTTGAGAGAGAAAAGCAGCTTCTAGTAATTCCCGTTCTAGTTGCGGAGATAGATGAATCGAAATATCTCGGCGAGATTCCGGCAAACGCTTATGGGGATTATGTCTGGCAAGGCGCCTACGTGTACAAAATAACCTTAGAAGGCTTGGAGCTCAGGGGCAACATCACCCACATAGAAGATGGTACTGACCTGCAGAGCAGCTACTACCATTACTCTCCATACTCAGTTACTCGAGCTCTCTACATAGATAACGTGCTATACACAATATCTGACAAGAAAATAAAGATGAACAGCCTAGAAACACTTGAAGAAATCGGGGAAATACTGCTTCCTTAAGCCATTCTCAAGCGTAAACAGTAGTCCTATGTCAGCTGTTCATACACAGGGTGCCCTTTAAACCGCAGCACAGTCTCAGACTTCTCAAAAGTCCCGCTCGGCAGCCTCATACAAAGCGAACTGACTATTGCCCCATCAGGGATAAATCGCACTCCATCCAAGAGCTCTCCTTTCGTAACCCCGGAAGCTGCAAAGACAAGCTCATTACCTTCAGCCAACTCCCCCTCAGAATACGTTTTCTCAACGTCAACTCCTTCAACCTCAAGCCTTTCCATCCTGTTCGCATCATCCTTCCCTCCTCTCCAAACTTTAGCCAGCATGGTCCCTCCGAGACACTTAACCGCTGTAGCCCCAATCGTAGCCTCTGGACCTGCACCTGCACCAAGCAGAAGATCAACACCGGAATTTGGAACGCACGTGACGACGGATGCAGCGATGTCCCCATCTTGAATTAGAATTATCCTCACCCCCAGCTCTCTGAGCCTCTCCAAAATTCCTCGATGCCTCTCCCTTTCAAGCATTATCACCGTGAAGTTCTCAAGCTGCATCTTCTTCTGCCCAGCCACAGCATGCACGATTTCTTCAATCGACATATCAAGAGAAATCTTTCCCTTCGAATGATAGTCAGTTGCCACCTTGAAGTAATATCCATCATCCGGCAGAACTTGCAGACAGCCTTCCGGTGCACATGCAAGAGCAGAAATGGCATCCTTCCTTCCCTTCGAAGTAGCTGTCGTTCCGTCCACCGGATCCATGACAAACTCTATTCTGGGCCCACTCCCAGCCCCTACCTTCTCTCTACGGCTAAAGGCAGGAGCATTGTCTTTAGGTCCCTCACACGAAATCACTTCCCCATCAATCTCCATCTGCGCCAGCAAAGCACGTGAAAAGTCAACAGCTTGTTGATCCACAATCTTGGAGTTACCCTGCCCAATATGGAGAGCGGCACCTACCGCTGCAGCTATGGTAACCCTCGTCAGTGACGGAGCAAGAGTTCGCAATGAAACCAAATCTTTCTCCCTCAATAATACAGATCTTATGAGGTTGAGTATATGCTTTTATCCATCTTTAACTGTTTTCAGAAACTCCTCCCGGATCTTTTCCGCCAGCTTGCCGTCTTCCACTATGAAAGCTCCGTAGTAGCCACAGTCTTTACATTCCCAGATAGACCATAACTGAGGCAGCCCACGAGCCCATTGAATGTTTTTTGAACC
>CAYGBS010000039.1:0-7231 GCA_964348215.1 uncultured Candidatus Bathyarchaeia archaeon | reverse complement strand
ACTTGTTTCTCATCTTCTTTCATGACTATTCCGTGCAGAAAGCTGTTTTGGGGTCTGCCCGTCATGAGGTCCTCATCCACAAGTGTCGGTCTGGGACGGCATCATCATCCCCCACTGAAAGTATGCAACCGCTAAATAAGAGGGTTACCGTGGAGAGTTATCACCGTTTATTTTGTCACACCTTCAGACTATTCCTTTGAGCGAAGTGGCTATGTAATCTATTTGTTCCTCTGTGACAGCTGGATGGACCGGTAACGAGAAAACTTGGCTTGCTGCTTTCTCTGTGTTTGGAAGAGGACGTTTGCTGAATCTACGATAGAAAGGCATCAAATGGACAGGCACACGGTAATACACCGCGGCTCCAACGCCAAGCTTTCTCAACTCATCCACTACTTTATCGCGCTTCTTTTCATTGCCATTCTTCAGCCTGACTGTGAAAAGATACCAGCTATGTCTGTGGCTCTTTGGCACAATTGGCAGCTTCAACTCTTCGACATCTCGAATCCTCGCTGCAAGTCTTTCCGCATTTCTCCGTCTCAGCTTTAAAAAATCAGGTAGCTTCTTAAGTTGCACGTGTCCAACGGCTGCTTCCATTTCAGGCATGCGGAAGTTGTATCCAATCATGGTTGACACGTATTCCTCCTTTTCGCCGTGGGATCGCATGTAGGGAAGCTTTTCAGCTTGTTCCTCACTGTTTGTAGTTATCATACCGCCCTCTCCGGTAGTCATATTCTTGCTTGCATAGAAACTCCAACACGCCAAATCTGCGAAACTTCCAGGAGGCCTTCCAGCATATTTGGCTCCGTGAGCTTGAGCGGCGTCTTCAATAATCACCAAGCCGTTTCGGTCTGCCATTTCCCTTATAGGTTTCATGGTTGCGGGCAAGCCGAAAAGGTCAACAGGTATGACAGCCCTAGTCTTCTTTGTCACGGCTCTTTCAACCTTCTCTGGGTCAATATTATAGTTCTCGAAGTCTATGTCCACGAAGACAGGTTTGGCACCGGCCAACACCACGGTTTCAACCGTCGCTACAAAGGTGAAGCTGGGCACAATTACTTCAGCGCCGTAGCCAACGTTCGAGGCCAAAAGAGACAGATGGAGGGCAGCCGTTCCACTGTTTACAGCAAAAGCGTGCTTGGCTTGCACAAATTTCGCAAAGGCTTTTTGAAACAGCCCCACCATCGAAGCACTTTCGGTACGGCTTGTCAGAATGCCGCTTCTCAAGACTTCAGCCACAGCTTCTACCTCCTCTTCGTCTAGCAGCGGCTTGTTGATAGGAATCATCTTCACAATCCAAGCCTCAAAGTCAATTATCAAAGACGCACAGTGTTAAAAGGAATATGCTAATTAAACCTTCACAAAACACAAGAGCCTAGAAGACACTATTTGAAAAAGGTATCCAGCCCAACCCGTTCTCCCTTCCCAGCAGCAAACTTCCCCACCGAAATCTCCTTTCCCACTAGCAGCTCCACACCATCTCTCGCTGCAAATGTTTTGACCCCCGTCTCCCTCTCCACCTTTTTAGCCTCTCTGGCAGGATCTCGAAGGATCATTTTCATCCCAAAATGAGTTAGCACCACAAACTCCGGCTTGACAGCTTTCACAATTTTTACTGCATCTTCAGTAGTCATATGCCCCCGCCAAGGTTCTCCAGCGGGCCGCAAAACACACAGAATCAACACCCGGACACCCTTATAGTAACTCTCAATTCCCTCAAAAAACTCAGTGTCACTTGTATACCCGATGCCGCCAACCTCTGTCTCAAACCGAAAACCCACTGCATCAACATCCGAATGCCTCGCCTCGGCACCCACAACCCTCAATCCACCAACATCAAACTTCGTTCCAGCCGCAACTTCCACAACTCGCGCAGGCAAGCTTTGATGATATTTTGAAATCGCCATTTCAGTCGTTTCACCGCCTTTAAGCACACTTCTTGCCGCTGCCAAAACGCCTCGTCGCCTAAGAGTACCGCCAGTCATCGCTTCAACGAAAACCTCCGCGTCAGTATAATGGTCAGGATGCGCGTGCGAAACCAAAACTCCATCAACCTTACGAGCAGGCAGATTCAAGCCCAAAGAATGTACAAGAGCGCCGGGGCCAGGATCCAAATGTACATTACACTTGTCATTGAGTAAGCGAATTCCCGCGGTACGCCGCTTCTGCGTAATAGTTGCGAAACGTCCACCGCCAGTTCCCAAAAACACAATTTTGAGTCCGCTCAAAGCTCACCAACCGATTAAATCTACTACTCTCATTAGCTTTATTACACCAAATATTCCTTAAATAGCCAACGAAGGAACATCGAAAAAATGCTCATTGTCATACGCATCGGGGGATCAGTCATAGCTTCACCCCTAAATCCCAAACTCATAGAACAATACACAGAGCTACTCAAGAAACTCAGAAAGAACGGAAACAAGATCATAGCAATCGTCGGCGGCGGCGCTTTAGCACGAGAATTCATAAAAATGGGCAGCCAACTAGGCCTGAACGAAGAAGCCCAAGATTGGCTTGCAATTCACGTCTCACGCCTCTACGCTCAGCTATTTACGCTTAAACTAGGTGAAAACGGAACAGGAAACGTGCCTACCTCAATTGACGAGGCAGTTAGGGCTCTGGGAAAGGAAAGAATTGTGGTCATGGGCGGTCTAAAACCAGGAATTACAACAGATACGGTAGCAGCTTACATCGCCCAAAGAACAAAAGCCCAACTTCTTGTGAAAGCCACGGACCAAGATGGTATATACAATAGAGACCCGAGAAGATACAAAGACGCAGAAAAACTGGACAAGATTGCCTACAGCGATCTAACACAGTTTCTTGAGCAGAACCGCCACAAAGCAGGAATACACCAAATTCTTGACCCCGTGGCTGTAAAAACTCTTCGAAGTATCAAAATCAAAACAATCGTAGTAAACGGGTACAAACCTCAAAACATCCAATATGCCGTTGAGGGCAAGAAAATCGGCACCGCAATCACAGAATAAAACATAAATAAACCCACCGCATAGTGCTTTGATGGTGCGAAGGGATGCCCCACCAATTTACATAAGCTACCGCCAAATTGTACTTACAACGAGCCTGGAGCATCCAGAAAACAACCGAAACATGTGGAGACCTTTTATTCAAACACCGTTAAACTACAATAGAAACCGAAAGACCAGCGGAGGCGACAATAATGGTTGAACTTCGCGAGAACGAACGAAAAACACTCTTAACAATAAGCGACCTCGGAGGCAAAGGCAGCATAAGGCAAGTTGTAGAAGCAAGCAGCCTCGCCCACGCTTCAGTCATGCGGGCGACACTAAAACTGTCAAAAGAGAAGCTTGTCAGAGTGCATGAACAGAAACAGACAATCGCGACCCTAAACAAGGAAGGAAAAACCTACGCAGAGAAGGGGCTTCCCGAACGTCGATTAATCAAATCACTAATCAAACTAGGCGGCAAAGCAAAGATTGACAAGGTTACTCAAGATGCAAGGCTAGAAGACAAACTTGTACCCATTGCTCTAGGCTGGCTGCGTCGAAAAGGCTGGGCGACGATAGAGAGTGAGAAACATGCCCTAAAGGTTTTGAAAGAAGAGCCAAACGAAGGCAAAGATGAAAGGGTTCTGTCACTCCTTGCAAAAAATGGAACACTGACAATTGAAGAGCTAACCAAAGAAGAACAAAAAGCAGTGGCAGCTCTACAAAAGCGCAAACTTGTAGAGATTGAAGAAAAGACCCTGCGAATACTGGAACTGACCGCTAAAGGCAAGAAGCTCGCCGAAAAAGGAATCAAGATCATTGAAGAAGTAAGCCAATTGTCCTCTGAACTCATCGCAACTGGAAAGTGGCGAGAGATCAAGTTGCGAAAATTCAATGTAACAGCACCCGGCCCACCTATCTATCCAGGAAAGGTTCACCCGTTGCAACAGATCATTGAACGCGCAAGAGAAATCTTTCTGGAGATGGGATTTACAGAGATCCGTGGACCCTTGGTGGAAACGGCTTTCTGGAACTTCGATGCGCTATTTCAGCCTCAAGACCATCCAGCACGGGAAATGCAAGACACATTCTACCTTGCTGTTCCAAAGGCAGGAAAGCTACCTGACAGAAGCGCTGTAGACGCCGTTGCAGAAACCCATCAAGACGGTTGGATAACAGGTTCAAAGGGCTGGCGCTACAAATGGAGCGAAGAGGAAGCGAGAAGGCTGGTTTTGCGAACACACACAACCGCAGAAACTATCAGATATCTCTCGAAGCATAAGAAGCCGCCGATCAAGGTCTTCTCAGTTGACAGAGTTTACCGAAATGAGCAGTTGACATACAAGAACACCGCAGAATTTCATCAAATAGAGGGCATCGTAGTAGACAAGGAGGTAACACTACGCGATTTAATGGGAACCCTGAAAACGTTCTACAGCCGTTTCGGCTTGAAAAAGGTCCAGTTCTGGCCAAGCTACTTCCCCTACACAGAGCCTTCAGCACAAGCAACGGTCTATGTGCCAAAACTCAAGCACTGGATCGAACTCTGCGGCATGGGTATGTTCAGACCTGAAGTCCTAGCCCCAATGGGCATAGGATATCCCGTCTTGGCTTGGGGAGGGGGACTTGAACGCATCGCCATGGTGGAGCTTGGACTTGAAGACATACGGCGATTATATGGTAACCGACTAGGATGGATCAGGAGGACGCCTCTGTGCCGGTGATCACCCTTGAGAGAGAAAGATTCTCCAAATTCGTCGGGCGAAAAGTCACTGTTGCGGAAATGACAGAGTGGCTACCATGGCTCGGCTTTGACATCGAAGAAGTCGGAGAAGACCATGTGAAAGCCGAGTTCAACCCCAACCGCATCGACTTTTCCAGCTACGCTGGCATCGCAAGAGCGTTCAAAGGTTTGAGAGGCTGGAAAGTCGGATTGCCACAATACGAGGTGCAAAGCGGCGAAACTGTGCTTAACATCGACAAGGCAGTCTCCAAAGTTAGACCCTTCATGCTTGCAGCAGTTGTACGTAACATGAAGCTTGAAGAAGACGTAGTTGATTTGATGGAGATGCAGGAAGATCTCCATTGGGGCATTGGAAGAGACCGTAGAAAAGCTTCCATAGGCGTACACAACTTGGATGTGGTTAAGCCGCCTTTCACGTTTACAGCTGCCAAGCCGAACAGCGTGAAATTTGTACCTTTAGACAGTGCTGAAGAGATGACTCTAAAAGAAATTCTGGAAAATCACAAGAAGGGCGCAGCATATAAACATCTAATTGAGTCGGCACCCAAGTATCCACTGCTAGTCGATAGAGACAAACAAGTACTTTCATTGCCACCGATAATCAACGGCGAACTGACTAAGGTTGACGAAAAAACTGAAAACCTTTTCCTCGACGTTACTGGCACTGATTACACTGCAGTTCAAAAGAGCTTGAACGTGCTTTGCACCGCCCTCGCCGACTCAGGAGGCTCTATTGAGAAAGTAGAGGTGAGATACCCAGACCGCAAAGTGTTCTCACCCAACTTGACCCCGCAGAAAATTAAGCTGCGAACGACCTACGCCAACAAAATGCTAGGTCTTAAGCTTTCAGAATCAAGGATAATTAAATGCCTCAAGAAGTGCAGGCTAGGAACCAGAAAAGCTGGGAAAGACGTCGTGGAGGTAGCTGTTCCAGCCTACCGTATCGATATTCTCCACGAAGTTGACTTGGTGGAAGAAGTAGCGATTGGCTATGGATACTACAAGCTTGAACCAACCTTTCCATCCTCAGTCACCGTAGGCAAGCAACATCCAGCCTATGAAACTGCAAACATGACAAGACAAATCATGATAGGTCTAGGCTTCACAGAAGTGATGAACTTCACTCTGACAAACGAAAACCTACACTACAGAAAAATGCGCAGAAGACCAGAAACCCCCGTAAGACTGGCTAATCCAGTCTCAGCCGAATACACCATCGTACGGCAAGAATTACTGCCCTGCTTGATGAAAAACCTGGCAGACAACAAGCATGAAAGCTTTCCGCAAAAGCTTTTCGAAGTATCAGACACTGTGCAGCCGAACAAGGAGCGGGAAACAAAATGTGAAAGGCGACTGCGCATAGCTGCAGTATCATCCCACGCGACTGCAAACTTCACCGAAATAAAATCCACATTGGAAGCATTTTTGGCAAACATGGGCCTAAAACGTTGGAAAGCTAGTCCAACAAAACATCAGAGCTTCATCGAAGGTAGAGCCGCAAAAATCAGCATCAAAAACAAGAGAATAGGAATAGTTGGCGAAGTACACCCCGAAGTCTTAAGCAACTTCGAACTGGAAAACCCTACAGCAGCCTTCGAAATCGACCTCGAGACTCTTCAAGGCTAGAAAACCTTTTCCCTAGGTCTCCCCGTTTATATATTGGCGATGACACGAGCAACAGAACCCCACCGCAACCTCTTTGAAGGCTCGTGCCGACGGACTTGACAGAAGCTCGCTCAAAGCTAGCTGGTGACGGAGAGCTAACCCAAACACGAGACACGGTGGGCGCGGGTGAACTAACCCCACGCCAGAGAGAGCTTAACAGAGGAGAGCGTAAGGCTCCATCAATGAAGTTGAGAGTTAGGTAGCGTGGGACACACACCACCCGCGACAAAGAGAATTTTTAAGTCTCTAGTCAAGAATGTACAGAGAACACTAAGAGGACTTATTGTTGGATACCGAAAAGAGACTTGAACTTGTTACACGCAACACTGTAGAAACGATAACCCCCGATGAACTACGCTCCTTAGTTGAAACAAAAACCAGACCTCGCGCATACTGGGGTTTCGAATCAAGCGGCCTCATGCACCTCGGTTTGGGCCTAGTCTGCGGATCGAAAATCAAAGACATGGTTAACGCAGGATTCCATTTCATCATTTTCCTAGCCGATTGGCACTCATGGATCAATAATAAGCTCGACGGCAAGATGGAAAACATACGCTTGTGTGGCCAGTACTTCAAAGAGTGCTTTACTGCCTTAGGCATAGAGAACGTTGAATATTTATGGGCAGCAGACCTCGCCAAAGACCTTGACTACTGGGAAAAAGTTGTGAGGATAGGCAAAAACGCCTCAGCTCAACGTACATGGAGAGCACTGCCTATTATGGGTAGAGAACTGAACCTTTCTGACATCGAGACCGCCTGGCTGTTTTACCCTTGCATGCAAGCTGCCGACATATTTCAAATGCAACTCGACGTGGCGTGTGCGATAGCCGGGCACGGGTTCCGATCTAGGAAG
>CAYGBS010000038.1:1823-14793 GCA_964348215.1 uncultured Candidatus Bathyarchaeia archaeon | reverse complement strand
AAGTCAAAAACGAAGAGGGGTTCATCTTTCAGTATTGGCAGCCCTGCTGGTACGTAACGAGGAGTGTCTTCCCTTATCCCGATGTACGAAGCAACTTTCTCTAGTTCACAGTTTCCAAACTTGTCACAACACCTTTCGGCTACTGGCACGTTCAATGAACATGGTTCTCTAGAGCAACCTTCTCTCTGGGCACAAATTAGGCAGGCGTGCGGATGCTTTGCAAGAATATGAGCTAGTCTTTCTCGCCTAGCTTCTTGAACACGTTCTGTTCTTGTAGCGATCTTCATTCCTTCAGCTACAAAGGTGTTGCAGGCGTGCACCAATTCAGATTGGCCCTCAACCTCGACAAGACATAAGTCACAACCCTTAGGCTCAACATCCACAAAGCCTTCTAGAGGAAGATCTTTGCCACGATAAACTCTGTCCTTCGCCTTTACGGTAGAAAAGGAAGGTAAATCCGGGTGAAAGCATAATGAAGGAATGTAGATGCCAGCTTTTTCAGCAGTCTCAATTATGATGTCGTCTTTATTTGCCTGAACTTTCAGGCCGTCTATGTACAAGGTGATCACCGTCAAGCATCTCTCGACAGGGCTTCTCTTCACCATGAATGGGTTATGGCTCTTGTCTGACAGGCCAAAATGCAGGGGATCTTTCTTTCACCAGTGATAGGTTTGCAAGGGGCGCAGCTGTACTTTATTTTTTTGCGATGCTCCTCCTTGACAGCTACTATCGTATCGCCTTCTATGTCAAACTCGTTCAAGGTTAACTCTAGAACACCATTTGGACAAGCCTTAACACAGTCGCCACAACCGTTACAGCTGTCGGTGTCAATGACAATAAAGAAGTCTCCTGAACCGTCTTTGTAGCCATAATGGGCTTTCATCTATTGTCACCTCAAGTTTTTGGTTTAGCGTAAGCCTAGCTGTTTTTCCTGTAACGCTTTTGCGAAGAGCCCCGCACCTATCGCACCAGCGAGAATGGGATCAATCTTAGGCGACAGCGGCTTTACATTTAACAATTTTGAGAGTCTTTGAACGACGCCTTCATTCTTAGAAACGCCACCGGTTATTACGAAATCTTCTTCAATTCCAACACGAGTAAGTAGGTCTGTTATTCTGTCAGCCATCGCAGCGTGATAAGCGGCAGCTACTTTCTCCTTCGGCCATCCTTGACGAAGCAAGGCGAGGGATTCTGCTTTGGCGAAAACCACACACGTGTTGCTGACAGGTGGCGGCTCTTTATCAACTTGAAGGGAAACTTTGCCTAGATCTTGTATGGGAATGCCTACGAGGTCTGCGAAAACTTCCAAGCCTCTTCCTGTTCCAGCGGCGCATTTGTCGTTCATGAGAAAAGAAAGAACCTTACCTCTATCGTCACAGCGAATTGCTTTGCAGTCTTGCCCGCCAACATCCAACACCGTTCGCACAGTGGGACCGTACACGTAGTGTGCACCTCGGGCATGGCAAGCAATTTCGGTTATTGTTCTGTTCGCAAAAGGAACATTAACACGGCCATAGCCTGTTCCTACAACGTGATGTAGTTTTTCAATTTCCAGGCCTGTTTCTTCAAGGGCCCATTTAGTCACCTTAACTGCAGTTTCCTCGCTAACTCCTCCAGTTCGCATAACTGCATAAGCATAGAGTTCACCGTCTAACATGACTGCTGCTTTGCTGCCTACTGACCCAATATCGACACCGGACGTTATGATTTTGGCATCGCGCCAATCTTTTTTGGGCACCGTGTATCTGTACTCTGGCCAGCGCCAATATTCCTCAACGTTTTTTTGACTCGTTTTTCACTCCTCCGTAGTTTCTGCGATAAGGGCGGCTCCGAGAGCGCCTACGTATTCCGGGAAATCTGGAACAACTATCTCAGTGTTTAGTTCTTTTTTGAGAGGTGGTAGGAACCCAGAGTTGAGGGCTACACCGCCGACGAGGACAACATCTTCTTCCACGCCAACTCGAAGCACCATTGAAGCTATTCTTCCTGCCATGGCGTCATGTATCGCCCGGGCAATGTCTTTCTTTTCTACTCTGGAGTGGATTAGGGAAACAACTTCGGACTCGGCAAAGACTGCACATTGAGCATTCATAGGGATAGCTTTCGTAGAATTAAGCGATAGAGGACCCATGTCTTGTATATTGACCTCTAATGCTCTTGCCATGGTTTCAACAAATGTTCCAGCGCCAGCTGCGCATCTTTCGTTGATTACGAAGTCTTTAACTTTGCCGTTTTCACCAACCTTGACGCCTCTACCCTCTTCGGCACCAACATCGATAACCGTTTTCACGGATGGCACTAGAAGGAAGGCGCCAGCGGCGTCTGCAACTACTTCGGAAACGGTGCTGCCAGCGCCTATTGGGGGCTTGTTATGGATTTCCTTTTTCCCCATGCCGGTGGCCACGATCTTTCCGATATCACTGCGTGACAACCCCGTTTTGTCTAAAGCATCTTCAAAAAGGGCACTTGCAGATTTCCAAACGTCAAACCCTACAACCTCTTTAGCCCTATGCAAAACCTTCCCGTCTTCTAGAAATACGATTTTCGCGTATTTTGCGCCTATGTCTATTCCAGCCGTTATCACATGACGCCCTCCTCTTATTCACCAGCTGATTTCTTTAACCCCATACTCTCGAAGAACGCGGTCAACCGGGACATCGTCCCGGAAAAGTCGAATTCTCTTTCGTCACCCATATTTCCCTCAAAAGGAAAGACTGGAACTCCCAAGTCAAGTAGGCCTAAACGATTTTCAGCGATGTGAACGCTTAATCCTTCGCATCCACGATTATAATGGAGTAAAACAGCGTTGGCTTTCCACTGATCCACGATGCTTTTCATCATTTTGGTCTTCATCTCAGGTTTATAGAAGTGGGCCCATTCAGGTCTGTTAAGTGTCCACTCAACGATAGCTCTCAAAGCTTCATCTCTTTTCTCAGGCTTTTTCAAAGGCAAAGACTTCGGGGTCCATCTGCCGTCCGGCTTGTATTCCCACATTCCAATTAGACCATAGGTGTATAAAGAGCCTAAGGACACTACACCGTAATTCTCCATTTCTCTAAAGATCTTTAAGAATGCCCATGGGGGTTGAGTGTCTGTTATGACTCGGAATCTTTCGTAAGGTACAGCAGCTATGCCTCTTTCAACCCTGTCTTCAACCTCTTTTTTCAGTTTTTCATAGAAGGCTACACATTCAAGTCTATGTTTCATAAGAGTACCTATGACGTAGAATGAGTACATTGTTTTCTCGTCAAGAGGCGCTGGAATTGCCTGATTGAGAGCGCAGATTTCAGCCCACAGAGAAGTAGACCGCATCTCATTCCAAACAGCATCGCACAATAGCTCGTCATCATACTTCCTCCCGCTGACCTTTTCCAACCATTCAATTCCATCATTTAGCTGTCGAACAATATAGTTTACTTTATAGTCTTCCATTGGTTGGAAAGAGTAGCCCACTGAAACATCTACACCGAACATCGGCACTTCTTTCCCTCTCTTCTTTTCAAGCCACCTCACGACTTCATACCATTTCCCGTGGCTGCAGCAGATATGGTCTTGCCACATGAAATCTGGAGCGGGATATTCATCAACGATTGTTCCGTCAGCTAGTATAAATTTGTCGAGGAGAAGTGCGCCCCAATAGTTTCTCATGTAAGCACATAAAGTTCGTGGAAAGCCTGCGGCTTCAACTGCATCGTGGCACTTCGCGGCGAAATCTTTGTGAAAAGCTATTGTTGCTCCGTAGGGTTCGCCTGTTATGCTATAGACATCTTTTCCCAGACCTGCTGGTATGGAACTGAAGCTCCAAGCCCCGCCAGCCCACCGCAATCCGCCTTTTTCATGGGCGTGGAGGTAGTTCTCATAGTAGTTTTTCCTCAGATTCTTGGCTTCATTCCAACACTTCAACAGTTCAGTTGGATGTTTCTTTATTGCTTCAACCATCTATTTTCATCTTCCTGCCCACTATTAGAATAGGTCCTCCAGTCCCGTCAACGTTTCTAAGAAAGCCTCCACTCGGGTTCTAAACTGTCCCCAAGGAACAGTCACGTCAAATTCTAACGGGTATGTAGGCACTCCCACGGTCTTCAAGCCTTCTTTCAACGGAGGGATTTCGATTCCATGGGGATCGCAGAACTTGTTTTGTATGACAAAGGCTCCTTGAACTTTAAATTGTTGAGCTAGGTTTACGACATGTCTAACCCTTGCGAATTCTGGCCAGTCTTTGCTTGGACATGGGATTCTATCCACGTAGCGCTCTGCGATTGCCTCCAACCTGTCTTCCAGCGGACTTACGTTGTGCAGAAAATAACGTGTTCCAGTGCAATGTTCGTCAATTACAAATGTTGCGCCTAGATTCTCTACGTTTTGCATGAAAACTCTGTCGTCATTTTCGCTTCCAATTATCATTAGACGAACCCCGGGGTTTCGATTTAGCCTTCTGTTTGGAAGCTCCTGCAAGAGTTGTTCTAAAAGTTCGCTATGTTCTTCCTTATCCACTACTTGGCTCGCGAGAACCATTTCCATTGCTTCAAGACCAGTCATCTTAGGGTTGTCGAGCTTTCTGTACTCGTAGATTTTGTGCATTAGCTCTCTGTTTCGATTCATTATTTTTATTCCTCTGTCAAGATCGCTGTCCGTAATCTTTCTGCCAATCCATTCTTCGATAGAGTGCTTGAATCTTGCCAGTTCCTGAGCAAGATATGGTGTCGCGTGGGGTGTTTGAACGCCGTGGGGAACGTATATGTAGTAGGCGTAGTCGACGGGTATGTGGAGTCGCCATGCGTTGAAAGCTTGTCTTAAGTGGAGGCACGATTGGCCTTCAACGATTCCGTCTAAGTAATCGAATCTTCCTTTCAAGCCTTGGGCTAAGCAGTCACGGCACAAGTGGCAAAACATTGCGAATATATAGGGTTCGGTGACTGTTGGCGGTTCGTGGCTGCCAAGAACCCTGACTGGTAAAATGTCGGCAGCGTAGAGAATTTCTTCGGGTACATAGGTGCAAAAATAGCCTACGATCTTGTGACCAGTTCTTTCTTTCCATTCTTTAGCGTATTCGTGGCGGTTGTCCACCATTTCTTTGAATTTCTGGAAAATCTCTTCGGCCAAGCGTTCACTTCCAGGTTATATAAATCTGAAGAGAGGAATATAAGGTCTCCTAGATTTATATTTTTCGACGACGAGTGATGCTAACCTTGGAAAGCGGTAAATCATATTAAGCGAACATGCAAACTACTTCCATGACATGAGGCTAGACCTTTGAGCCAAGACTTCAAGAATATCATCTATGAAGTAGAAGATGGAATTGTCAGAATCACTATAAACAGACCTCCGCTGAATGTGCTAAACGTGGAGACAATACAAGAGATCATCGCCGCACTGAAGAATGCTAATGCTGAAAAGCAAGTGTGCGTAGTGATTTTTGCTGGTTCGGGTGATCGTGCTTTTTCCGCAGGAGTTGACGTAAGCGCTCATCTTCCATCCAAGATCGAGAGGACACTGGATCAGTTTCACAGGATGTTCCACATGTTAACTGATCTTAATAAGCCAACGATAGCGGTGGTGAATGGCTTAGCCTTAGGCGGCGGTTGTGAACTGGCAATAGCCTGCGACATGGTTATTGCTTCTGACAAAGCCGAGTTTGGGCAGCCAGAAATCAAAGTTGGTGCAATCCCAACCGTAGCAGCAGCGTTGCTTCCTAAATTGATTGGAAGAAAACATGCTTTGGAGTTGATGTTCACAGGCGATACGATCAATGCAGCAGAGGCAGAGCGGGTAGGTCTTGTGAACAGAGTGGTCTCCGCAGAAAAACTGTTGGGAACGGTTGATGAATTAGCGAACAAGCTTAAAGATCAAAGTCCAATTGTGCTTCAGTTGGTGAAAAAAGCAGTCTACCAAGGGATTGACTCGGATTTCAAGAAGGCATTAAACGGTGTTACTGATATTTATTTGGAGCAGCTTATGCAAACGGAAGATGCCGTGGAAGGATTGAAGGCTTTCTTAGAAAAAAGAAAACCTAAATGGAAAGGAAAATAAGGAGAGAAATCCATGTCTGGAATTTTCGGTACTCGAGCACCACTGTTGCCTGACCTTAACCTGTTCCTCCAGATAATCATCCTTGCTGTTCTCTTATTAGGAGCTAAAATGGCCAAAGAAAAAAGGCTCGATGTGCATGGGAGATTAATGGTAATTGCAGTGATACTGAACGGGGTTTCCATACTCTTTGTGATGTTACCAACCTTTAGAGTGAACATCCACACTTTCTTGAACGAGCTTTCCTTGCTGGGTTTCCCTTTAACCTTCCTTCACGTTCTTCTTGGGGGACTAGCAGAAGCCTTAGGAATAGTTCTCATTTTTAAGAAGTTTGGAAACGTTCGAATGTGGATGAGGCTAACCTTTACGATTTGGGTTCTCGCTCTGATTATGGGAATCGGGTTTTATCTCATATACTATGTCCTCTAATCAGACTTCTTGGTTAAGTATATATTCCAATAGAGCAAATGTGATTTCCTGAAGAGTGAATTGTTATGTTAAAGCTCAGCCCCTTTGCCCTCATAACACTCATCACAGCCATCGTCATACTATTTGGCATAGACATGGCATTTGCGCATACACCTTCGCCTCCGAATTGTACCGAAGCGACGTGTAACATAGATCTTCATGACAACAGCTTTGATGTTAAAGACATCACCATAAGGCCGCCAAACCTAACTAGTGGAGAAAGCGTCACGGTCGTGTGGGAAAATCACGGAAATTTTGACCATACCGTAACAAGCGGTACAAGGGGTTCGCCTGATGGAATCTTCGACAAAGTTTTGTCACGTGGGGAGACCTTTCAGCTTGAAGTAAACCAAAGTATCTACAGCCAACTGCTTGACAGATATTCCGACGGAGTTGTACCTTACTATTGCAGGTTCCATTCTGGAATGGATGGAACGCTGACGATTACTGGAGAGCCCATACCTGAGTTTTCGTCGCCAACTTTTGTATTGGCAGTCGCATCGATGTTCAGTGTTTTGCTCTTGATTGTTGTGCATACTAGAAAATGGATAGCGGTAAAAGGAGAAGGGCAAGGCTAAAAATCAGGGGTTAAAACAACTCTTTTTGTCAACCTTCTAGCATGAGCTGCTTCGAGAACCTCCTCGATCTTGCTCATTAGCTGAGTTTCGGTGAAAGGTCTGATCTTAACAGTCTTGTTCAGAACCAACTCCAGTACTTTTGGATAGTATTTTGGCAAACAGCCCCAAGTACCTATAATCTCAGCGTCGAGAGCCATCAACCTTGAAATGCTAAACTCGTTTTTCTGCATGCCGAACCCAATTACGATTAGTTTGCCGATGAAGGACAGAAGGTTGAGGGCTATTTCTTGTCCAGCAGTTACTCCTGTCACCTCGAAGATTTTCCAACTATAATTGTGAGGCAGACTTTTTGCTTTGCAGAGTTTTCGAAATTCATTACGGACAGTCTTTGCGTCTTTGCCAGTGGAGTTGATGACAAAATCAGCACCGTACTTGAGGGCTCTTTTCAGCTTCTCAGGGTCGCGAGCAATGCCAACTACTGTTTCAGCGCCAAAGGCTTTGGCCATCTGAGCCACATAACTACCAACTCCACCAGTAACTCCAACCACAACCACCTTGTCTCCTTGTTTAATTCCAGCCCTTACACATGCTTGGTAAGGAGTCGTCACAGCATCTGCTATAACAGCCAGTTCGGCAAGCTGAAGATCACGGCGATCTTCCACGACACATAAGTCTGTGGAAGGGACTGGAATGTGGCTGGAGAATCCTCCGTAGATTCCTAAGCTGTTTCCAGGCATCTTCTGAGACAAGCAGCGATTGCCCCGCCCAGAGGCGCAAATGGCACAGTTGTTGCAAGGCATAACGGCAGGAATGATAACCTCTTTGCCTATCAGCTTGTTGTCGCCAGCCACCACAACACCGCTGATCTCATGTCCCAAGGTGAGGGGTGGTTTAGTGACTGTTGGAACGCCATCATAAAAGTATCCTAGGTCAGTGGCAGACACCGCATCCTGCGATTTCTACTAATGATTCTCCTGGCTTGAGTTGTGGAACAGGAATTTCGCTAAGCTCTAGTTTACCCTCAATTACCTCGCCAGTTTCTTTGTCTTTAGACCATGGTCTTGTCATCTGCCAAGTCTGAATCTTTTCAGGTGTTTTAACCACTTTTCCTCGCCTTTGTGGTGGTAAAATGAAATGCTTCACTCTTCACTTGTCTGACTCTTAGGCTTAGCTAGCACCGCCTCGTACATCTCCTCGTCTGCAAGTTTCCCACGGGCTAGTAATTGGCGATACTTGATGAAGTCAATTGTATCCTTCCCTGTGATCTTTCGGGTGTTGAAAGCTTGAAAGCCCAGAAAAGCCTCATAGTTCATGTTGGCGGCCAACCAGTGGCGATTATAGTCTTTTGTGTGATTCCAAAAGAACTTTTTCTTGGCTCTGATGCTGTCCATGGCTTTAATCAAGCAGCCGGGAAAAAGGTTGGCAAAGGTCCAAACAATGTTGTTGACCTCTTTGTCCAAAAGTTCAAGGCTAATGCTGTTCTGCTCCTTTGCCTCTTTGATATGAGCCCTAGCTTTCTTGTATTCTTCTCCTTTTTTGAACTCGCCGAATACTATTTCTCCGTCCTCGACGTATTTGTCCAAGATAACAGAGGGATTCCGAACCCACTTGTCCCCATCTCTGATTACCGGAACCACTTTACTTACTAGTCCAAGTCTCTTCATCTTGTAGGCACTCCACAGTTCGCAGGAGACGCAGTTCCACATGGCGTCTTCGATGCTTAGGTACCATGGTAGGAAGTCTGAGGAGCCTCCGTCTGGGGATGAGCCGTGTCGAGGCCCAGCCTGACCGAAAATAGCTAAGTCAGAAGCGACGGCTAAGTCGCAGGCCATTCCGATTTCTTGTCCACCCGCGATACGCATCCCGTTCACTCTGTTGATCACAGGCTTTTTGCACATGAGAATGGAGTCTACCATGTGGTTAAAGAGTTCCATGTACTCACCGTACTCGTGGGGGCGCATGGTGTAGTATTCAGCGTATTCTTTGGTGTTTCCGCCGGTGCAGAAGGCTGATGAACCAGCTGCGGTGAAGATTACTGCAACGACAGTTCTGTCCAGTGAGGCGTTTTCGAAACCTGCTATGACTCCTTTCACCATTTCTGTGGTGTAGGAATTGTATTGTCTGGGGTTGTCTAAGATGATCCAAGAGACAAACAGATCGTCGATGATCTTCCCGTCAGGGTCTTTCAAAGGTCGTTTCTCGTAGATTGTTCTGGGAGCTGCATCTTCCCAGTGTTGTGTGCCGTGCAGGTCGTGGCTTTTAAGTTTTCCTTCTCTGGGTAACCAGTCTAATCCCATATAATTCACTGTCCTTTTCGATGTTGTGGCATATAGCACTAGATTGAGTATATAAAAATTCAGTACTTATATTTACACTGCAAAGCGATGTCTAACCGGCTGGTTTTTCTGTTTATCTGTACGAGTTGGAGTTAGAACTCTGTTCATGCCATCGTCTGCAATGGCTACCGAATAGCCTGCAATCCTTCGCAGATCTTTGCCTATTAACCCCATTGTAACAGCAGTATCGGTATCTCTTACTTTTGCCATAACCTCATTCAAGAACTTCTTCTCTTCTTCCCTTACGTCGCTCATTGTGCGGAGAACTTGAACTGCAAGTTTCGTATCTTTGTTTAAGAATGATTGGACAGCATCTTTCTGCATATTGTGCACCAGTTTGGAGAGTCCCCCTACCAAGTTCAAGATTTCTTGACTTACTCTCCTTTTTTTCTCAAGAGAAAGGACATGTCTGGCAACTTTGGAACAATGATAAACCAGCCGACTGAGGTCTCTAGCCATCAACGCGAAAGTGACACATTCCTGACAGCTTCTGACCTCTATCTCTTTAGAGATCGCTCTACTCATACTTGCAAGAGCAACTTGTCGAATTGTAAGCCGATAATGACGCAGCGCCTCTCCGCTACGCTCAATAACCTCTCTGGCGAGGGGGAAATCCCAATTCATCAGCGACTTTACAGCGTCCTCTTGTAAGTGTAGTGAGAATGCAGAAGTTTTGCTTAGAAGCGATTCCAACCGGAACGCCGTTGAGTCGATCAAGACTTGGAAGCTTATTTTGTCTGCTCCTTGTTCAGAAACCTCTACACCAGGCATTGAGAGGCGTAAAAGCTTCAATTTTCTTTTCTGTTCAGCAGGAATTATCTTCTTGGAGACTATGTCAATTCTGTCTGCCCCTTGAATATAATAAGTAGTGATGTTGTATTCGAGGGCTTTAATGTTGGGAAATTCTTCTAATTGGAGCGTGACTTTTAGTTGTTTTTCCGAAGGAGTGGCTACAGGATGTATATTGAGCGATCCGTCGTCTTCCTCTGAAATAACCATCTGATGACCGCTCTTCAACTTCCGCTTATCCACCCATTTTTTGGGGATTGAGAGTGTGTAGCTTCCTCCCTTGATTTTCTGTAGCTTTCTAATTTCCAAAAGGTTACACCATCTTAGATTCTTGAGCCTTGGTTCTATAAGTTATATAAATACGGTCTCAATAATATTAGTTCCGCAACAATTAAATTCAGCCTCATAACGTTAATACTTCTAGCATTGTGAAGCCCATGGACACTAGCGTTAAAATTAGGTTCTATGCAATGTTCAAAGACATAGTTGGCAAAAAGGAAATCATAAAAGACATAAACCCAGAAACAACTCTCGGCGATGTGCTAAACATGTTGGCAAAAGAATACGGTAAAGATTTCGAGGAAACCGTTGACGAAAAAGCTGGGCAGATAGATGTTAACACCCTTGTAATGCTAAACGGTCAAAGTGTAAGAGACCCGAAAACAAAACTAAAGAACAACGACTTGATAGTAATAACGGTCCCTGTTGGTGGGGGCTAAGAGAAAGGTGGAATGAGATGAGTGAGGTTAGATGTTTAAACTGCCTAAAGAGAATCCCTGTTTCACCGAAGGCAAAGACTGCAACATGCCCATACTGCAAAACAAAATACCGAATCTCTTGGCCTACGCCAAGTCAAGCTAAGGTGAGAGGACTGGTCTAATTCAACAGCCTAGACATGAATTGTATGGAAAACAACGCTTTTTTGCAACAATAAAGTACCATCATCCTTTTGATCTTTCATCAATGCAATGCGACGTTTTTCTATACGTAAGGTGCCGCTACTTGGCGCTTTTTCTCTTTGTCCGAAAGCATTTCCGTTTCTATCAAATCATGTACTTTGTTCAAGTATTTTTCTTGGTCATATAACCAAGATTTGTTTTTGAAGTTTCTATATGGTATCGAATACCGCTGAGTCATATCCATGTCTTGAAATGCATAGTCGTATCTACGCAAGAACCCCGTTCTAACTAACTCTCCTAAACTATCCACAAATCTTCTGAATTCAGCCAAGGGCAGATAAATATAAGCGAATAGTGAGGGTTCTCCGAAAATCTTGCCTAGGGAAAGAGCGAAAGGCTTGTCTAACAGTGACTGTGCGAATTTTGCCATGTTTTCTAAATTGTCAAACATAAACATGAAAAAGAAACCGGAGGATCTCGATTTGTCGAAGGGATAATAAATGACTTGAAAATCTTCGAGTAAACGTCGACCTATGACATGTTTGTCAAAGTGATACTTTATAAGGGGCACACTGGTTTTCAGTTTAGTCGCCATCTCTCTTAGACTTGTTGTGGCGTCTGATTCGAGTTCTTTCAAGATGAAAATGTCCGTCTCATCTGCTCTTAACGGGTATTCTGCAGGGTCTTTCAAGGTGAACGGCAATTCGGTTTCTTCAGATAAGATCTCTTGGACCCACATCTTCCAGAAGAAATCCCATCTTTTCGAATCTCTGTCGTACCAATCACATTTTAGGTTAACAGTTTGGAAACAGGTTGACCAATAATACTTGATATTTTCTGCAACTCCTTTGTTTTGCAGATGCTCTAGAAATTGTTCGAAATCGAGACAGTGCTCTGTGGGAACTGCGAAAATTGCAACACATCCTTCATATGTCCCGAAGGATCGTGAGATGAAGATTATATAGCCGTGAGCGTCCAAACAGTTGTAAAGCAGATTCTCATAGCCTTGAAAGGCTTTTGCGTAGACGATTACTTTTCTTAGGCCGATATTTGTGTGATAAACGTTGGCTCGTAGGAAAATTTTGGGAAGCATCTGTTTTAATCTTCTGCGCAAAGTTGCTTCTGGCAGACCAAGTTTTCTTGCAACGGCTGCTATATTTCGGGGTCCGTAAGTTCCTAAGCCTTCTAATATCTTTAAATCGAAGAGGCTTAAGTTTCTTCGCAATTCTAACGCACCAGTTTATATTACCTCTCAACAGATGCTTTTAAAGTTATGTCGGAATTCCTCCACCAGGAAGTGGGTCTCCGTCGCCTAGGGGGGCGAAACCTTCGTCCAGCAGCGGGAAGACAGAAGAGTCTATGCTTGAATCTGAACTAGCTGCAAAGATGGGTGTTGCGACCACACTTATGGCTGCTACAGTTGCGACAAGGAAGAAGGCAAAAAGCAGAATTTTCCATTTCAAAAAATAGTCACCTCCATCATCTTTTTAAACTTTCGTATAAGATTATTATAATGACAGACGAAAAGTTAAATATTGCTTCTAAGGAGTAAATTAGAACTTCTAGCTCCGAGGCTCAATTGGAGTGTGGAATTTGGGAACCAAAAGTGGCACATTTCATAAAAAGTTGCTGTTAGTCTTGGATGAGAGTATTAGAAATATTTTTGGGGAAACTGCATCCAAAGCGGTTTACTATCGTCTGCGGAAAGAGTATCTGTTGAGCTTGGAAGACATCCCAGAGAAACCACAGACCTTCGCTAAGGCAATTAAAGAAATATTTGGAGAAACAGGCGCAGAATTGATTGAAACTCTTCTTGTGAAAGATCTATGTGCGAAGTTTGAAATTAAAGGACATGGGAAAGAAATAGACAAAT
>CAYGBS010000038.1:0-1813 GCA_964348215.1 uncultured Candidatus Bathyarchaeia archaeon | reverse complement strand
ATGATAGGTCATTTTAAAAGGCTACTGGCTTTCGGGCATCTTCAGTTCATAGATCATTCTCCCGCCAATGAGCTCAATGGGAACAAGTTTCAAACTCATACCTATCTTTATCTCATCTTCTTTAATCTCTTTACTAATGGGCGCTAATACTGTGGGGCCTTCCTCAAACTGCGCTACCCCTATTGTATAAGGTACTTCGTATCGGAAGCTGGCTGGCGCAAAATAGAGTGTGGTGAAGGTTTTCAGTTTGCAGTTGCCGCTTAGCTCTACCCACTCCATGTCATGACTAATGCATTCGCAGTCAGCTCGAGGTGGAAAATACAGTCGGTCACACTTCTTGCATTTTGTGCCCATTATTTTGCCTGCTTCTAGACTTTTTTCGAATTCTTGCAGCTTCGTTTCTGCAACGTAGCTTATTTTCCCAAACTTTGAAAAACCCATACCTTGTCACCTTTCAAGCTTTGAGTATTGTTACGGCACAGTACATGCCTATTCCGCCTAGATTGTGGGCTAATCCTACTTTTGCTCCCTTCACTTGAGTTTCTCCTGCCTCATCTCTCAGTTGTTTCACGAGGGTTCTAATCTGCGAGGCTCCTGTTGCCCCGACTGGATGGCCTTTCGCTAATAAGCCTCCATCGATGTTGACTGGTATTCTGCCGCCGAGACATGTCTGTCCTTCTGCTGCCAGTTTGCCTCCTTGTCCTCTTTCACAGAAGCCTAGGTCTTCGTAGTTTATGATTTCTGTTATGGTAAAGCAGTCGTGAACCTCAGCAAGGTCTACGTCTTTCGGCTCGATTTCTGCCATTCTGTAGGCTTGTTTTGCGGCTTCAACGGTGCAGTCGAAGGAAGTAAAGGAGGGATCTCTGCTTGTCAACGTCATGGGGCTTGAAGCGAGTCCTAGGCCCGCAACCCACACCGGCTTGTCTGTAATCTTCTTCGCCGCGTCCTCACTTGCAAGTATTAAGCATGCAGCGCCGTCAGAGTTGGCACAGCAATCGTACCGTTTCAACGGACTAGCAATTGTTCTTGACCCTAGAACGTTTTCCATTGTGATTTCTTTTTGGAACATTGCTTTGGGATTCTTTGTTGCGTAAAAATGGTTTTTTACAGCTACATTTGCCATCTGTTCTTCGGTTGTTCCGTATTTATGCATGTGGGATTTGGCGTACAGGGCAAAGTAGGCGGGCATTGTGGTTCCGAAGGGTGATTCCCACATCACGTCGCCTGACCGTCCCATTACCTCCTGCACCTCTGCTGAGCTTAACTCTGTCATTTTTTGAAATCCGACGACTGCTACGATGTCGTGCAGGCCAGAAGTTATGAAGGACCAGGCGATTCGTAGTCCTACGCCGCTGGAAGCACACACGGCTTCTACGTTGAAGGTTGGCTGGGGGTTTAACCCTAGATATTCGGCTATGACGCCGGCTGGGGTTCTCTGTTTGTCATAGTGCGTCGCGGAGCATACAATAGACGCTTGAATTTCTTTGTTTGTGATGTGCGCGTCCTGTACTGCTTCCTTGAAGGCTTCAAAGGCGATTTCTCGAATGGATGCGTCAGGTCTTCTGTCGAACTTTGTCTGCCCCACCCCGACAACAGCAACTTTTCTCATAGGTGATTTCACTTCCATAGTCTATTGGATATTATGTTTTAATCTATTTCCTTTCTTTGAAGTGGGCGATCACCTTTTCCGCAAAGAGCTGACATGTTCCTTTCATCAACTTTTCCCGAACAAAGAAGGGTGAAATGAAGTGGCGGACACCGGCTTCAACATACATCTCTATCCGCTTGATCACGTCATCTGGAGAGCCAAAAA
>CAYGBS010000037.1:0-14877 GCA_964348215.1 uncultured Candidatus Bathyarchaeia archaeon | reverse complement strand
GATGGCGTTTTTTATGGCTTCTGTGCAGCAGACTCTGGAACAATAGGGTCGTTTTTCCTCCCTTGAGCCGGCGCACTGAATCATGACGAGTCTTTTGGCGTTCAGATTGCTGTTTATCATAGCCTCCAGTTGTTTCTGGGTGACTATCCTGTCGTTTTCTCCGAAGTGGAAGTGGCCTTTCGGCACTACCGCTTCTGCTCCAATTGCAATTATGGCTGTTCCGAATTGGATTTCCTTCGTTTTCCCGTTGGTCTTGATTCTCGCTTTGAAGTTTCCAACGAAACCGTTGACATCTGTAACTTCAGATCTCGTGAAAACCTTGATCTTTCTATGGTTCTTGACCTTCTTCCTGACATGGTCAAGTATCTCTGTAGCATCAGTTCCATCTTGGATTTTGTCAATGTTTTGGAGGAAGCCTCCGAGCTGTTTATGTTTTTCCACCAAATAGACTTGAAAGCCCTGGTCGGCAATGTCGAGGCTTGCAGTCATTCCAGAAATTCCACCTCCGATCACGAGGGCGCTTTTTATCACTGACACCTGCTCAGTTTTGAGAGGTTTTAGTAGCCTAGCTCTTGAGACGGCCATCCTTATGAGGTCTTTCGTCTTCTCTGTGGCTTGCTCCTTTTCATGCATATGCACCCATGAGCATTGTTCTCGGATGTTGCAGAACTCAAAAAGATATGGATTTAACCCTGCTTCCCTTAGGGTGTTTCTGAATAAGGGTTCATGAGTTCGCGGCGTACAAGACGCCACTACAACTCGATTTAATTCGTATTCTTCTATAGTTTTCTTGATCTTCTCTTGGGTGTCTTGAGAGCATGTATATAGGTTTCTTTCTGCGTAAGTGACTGAGGGCAACGTCTTGGCGTATTCAACAACTTCAGGAACACTCACGATGCCTCCAATGTTTACACCACAATGACATACGAAAACACCGATTCTTGGCTGCTTTCCGACTTCCTTCTCCTCAGGGGCCTTGGGATGTGCCGCAGACAAACACTCCTGGAAGATTTGTCTCTACTGGAGTTGTTAATCTGGTACTCACGTATCCGAAATCATCAAGTTTGAGATCCATAGTGCTTTGAAGGGAATGAAGCGCTTCAGGAGGAACCAAACCCACCGAGAGCACAAGGAGGTCCAAGTTCATATTCTTGAGTTGGTTGTCAACTGGATCTTCATAGGAGACAGTGAGGTTTCGATTATCGTCATTCACGACAACCTCAGGGACCTCACATCGTATGTACTTGATTCCGTATTCGTTGATTGCTCTTTCTGTGAACTCTTCGAAGCCCTTGCCATAGGCCCGCATGTCGATGTAGAAAATTGTGATGTCTAGTTCTGGGTCATGCTCTTTAGCTACTATCGCCTCCTTAGTTGCGTACATGCAGCACACTGCAGAACACAGTTCTCTGCCAATGTTGGGGTTTCTAGATCCCACGCACTGTATGAATCCGATCTTCTTTGGTCGCCTCCCATCTGACGGGCTGAGTACTGTACCACCGTAGGGTCCACTGGCGCTAAGGATTCTTTCAAATTCTGCACTGGTGATTACGTTTGGATGCTCGTATCTATATTTCTTAGTTGCAGATGGGTCATAAAGATCAGCGCCTGTGGCAATGATGACTGCACCGACATCCAGTTCTATCTGCTCAAGTTCTTGGGTGTAATCAATTGCACCCTTCTTACACACTCTTGCGCAAAGCCCGCAACCTATACAGGTTTTTCGGTCAATTGAATAGATGAGGGGAACAGCTTGGGGGTACATGACGCTTATGCTGGATTTCTTGCTGAGTTTCCTGTTAAACACATCGACAGCTTTGATTGGGCATGCTCTTGCGCAATCGCCGCAACCGTTGCATTTTTCAGGGTTGACATATCTCGGCCTCTTGAGTAGCTTAATTTTGAAATTTCCTGGGGTCCCGCTGAAGTCTGTCAGGTCGGCGTTGCCGATTATCTCGATGTTTGGATGGCCTCCAGTGCCCACAAGTTTCGGGGAGAGTATACACATTGCGCAGTCATTTGTGGGAAAGGTTTTGTCAAGCTGAGGCATTGTCCCTCCTATGCTGGGTTGTTTGTCCACTAGGTAAACTTTGAACCCTGAGTCAGCAAGGTCTAATGATGCTTGAATTCCCGCAATTCCGCCTCCTAACACCAGCACAGAACCGTTCACTCGCTGCCTCCTCCTTTGTGCAGGTATACTGGGTAGTTGTTCTCAAAACCAACAATGTCGACGAGGCCACCCATTTTCAGTTCCACTAAGCTGTCGAAGATTTCTTTGTTTGGGGCGTCGAGCTTTTCTGAGAGCATGAGGAGGGAAGTTGGATTGTTTGTGACTAGTTGCAGAATCAAGTGCTTGAGATGTTCCTTTTCAAAGAAGTTATCTGCAAGCTCCTTCACTTCTTCAGGATCTAGCCTTTCTCCGTAAACGTTTTCTTCTTGTGCCAACGTTTCTGCTCTAGCCGTTAACCACCTGACAGAAGATTCTAGAAACAAGTTTTCAGCTGCTGCCACTTTGTTAATCGTAGGTACACCATCAACAGTCTCCTTAGAAAGCGGTCCTAGTTTCTTCAATTCTTCTGTGAAATCTTTGATGAGTTGTGCGAAATTCTTACCTTCTGACGCTGAGATCCAAGCCAGCCTAAACCTTTTGGGGGGAATCTTGCTTTTTTCAATGATCCTTGAAACCTGTTCCATCCTCTCCTTCGCACGGAGATTTCCGGATATATAGTGACAATCTCCTGGGTGACAGCCGGCTACAAGAACACCGTCAGCACCTTTGTGGAAGGCCCTGAAAACCATGAAGGGATCTATTCGGCCACTGCACATCACCCTGATTATTCTCACACTCGTCGGATACTGATATCTTGAGACGCCGGCGAAATCCGCGCCAGCGTAGGAACACCAGTTACATAAGAATGCTACAATTAGGGGCTCGGAGTCCATCTCCACGCTGTTCTCTTCCATCAAACCACCACTGCAGAATCAATTTGCATCACAAGCTGTTGGTCAGTGAAGTGCGGCGTCTCGATGGCTTTAGCTGGGCATGAGGCAGCGCAGACACCACAGCCCTTGCATGTTGCTGCTATGATCTCTGCGATTCCATCGTCTCCCATCTTGATTGCACGGAATGGACATAGCGATTCGCACAGTCCACAGCTTAGGCATTTCTCTCTATCCACCCTGCTTGAAGTTCCCTCGCTTGCTGTTTGTCCTTTAGAAAGAAAGGTCGTGACGCGCGAGGCGACTGCGCTTGCTTGGGCGATGCTTTCGTAAATCATCTTTGGATAGTGTGCGGTTCCACAGACAAAGATGCCGTCTGTGGCGAAGTCGACGGGTCGAAGCTTCACGTGCGCTTCTTGGAAGAAGCCTTCTTGGTCTAAGGGTACTTTGAAAAGCTTGCTGATTTTTTCGTAGTCTTCACTTGGAATTATCGCGCTACTAAGAACAATCAGGTCAGGGTGAATTGTGAGCTTCTCGTTCATAAGGAGCTCTGGAAGTGTTACTGTTAGGCTTTCAGGGTCCACATTGGGTTTGTTTTCATCTGTGTAACGGATAAATAAGACACCCAGTTTTCTTGCGACGTTGTACTTGGTCTCCCAAATGCCGTATGCCCGGATGTCTTTGTAAAGAATGAATACTTCGGTCTCCGGTTTTCTCCGTTTAATGTAGATGGCGTTTTTTATGGCTTCTGTGCAGCAGACTCTGGAACAATAGGGTCGTTTTTCCTCCCTTGAGCCGGCGCATTGAATCATGACAACTGTTTTGGCTTTGATATCTCCTCGCAGAAGCTGCTCCATACCTCTTTGAGTTATTATCCTCTCATTTTCTTCAAAATGATAGTATCCCTCAGGAATAAGCAGCTTGGCTCCAACGGCGATAACTGCTGCTCCGAAATCCAATTCGTGAAAACCATTCTTCCCCCGGATCTTCGCTTTGAAGTCCCCAGCGTGACCCTCCACTTCTTCGACCTCAGACTCAAGCAGCACAGTAATTCTTGGATCCTTCTCTACTCTTTGAATGAGGCCTCCTAGAATGTCCATTGTGTGAGTCCCGTCTTGTATTCTATCTATATTCCAGAGAAAACCACCAAGTCTACCACTCTTTTCGACAAGAAATACCTCAAATCCTTGCGTCGCGATGTCGAGGCTTGCAGTCATCCCTGATATGCCGCCTCCAATGACCAGTACTTTCTGATTCAGCGAAACCAGCTGGCTCTGTAGCGGCTTCAACAGTCTCGTCTTGGCAACTGCCATCTCTATAAGATTCTTTGCTTTTTCTGTTGCTTTTTCTTTCTCTCTTCGGTGAACCCATGAGCATTGTTCTCGGATGTTGCAGAACTCAAAAAGATAACGATTCAATCCTGCTTCCTTCAAGGTGTTCTGAAACAGGGGTTCATGTGTTCTAGGCGTGCAAGCCGCGACTACTATACGGTTTAGCTTGTGTTCCTTGATCGCGTCTTTTATAATTTCTTGAGATTCCTTTGAACAAGTGTGAAGATTTTCTTCGCAATAGACCACATTTTCTAACGTTTCGACATGTTTCACTACTTCTGGTACGTTGACTACGGCACCTATGTTGACTCCACAACGGCAGACAAATACTCCAATTCTAGGATCCTCGTCTATTTTCATCTCTGATGGGTATTCCTTTTCTGTTGTCAACTGATTTCTTGCAGACCACAGTGCTGACTTCGCTTTTGCGGCGGCACCGCATGCCTGCGCCACGCAGTCAGGTATGTCTTTAGGACCTTGTGCACACCCGCAAGCGTATACACCTGTGATGCTGGTCTCCAACGGTCTTTCTAGTTTTGTGTCGGCGTATCCGTATTTGTTCAGCTTCAAACCTATTGTGCTACTGATGGATTGCAGCGTCTTTGAAGGTTTAAGGCCGACTGATAGAACGACTAGATCGAGGTCAACGCTCTTGAATCGGTTATCATCCGGGTCTTCGTAATACAATGCGAGTGTGTCGCTTTTTGGGTTGCTCTTTACCTCTACATCTTTGCATCTGACATATTTTATCCCCAATTCTTTAGCTCTGTTAGTGAATTCTTCGAATCCTTTTCCGTGGGCACGTAAGTCTATGAAGAAAATTGTGATGTCGAGTTCTGGGTCATGTTCTTTAGCTACTATCGCTTCTTTAGTTGCGTACATGCAGCATACTGCGGAACATAGTTCTCTGAGTCTGCTTGGATCTCTTGATCCGACGCATTGTATAAAGGCAATTCTCTTTGGTTTCGATCCTCCTGACGGTTTAACTATTTCTCCTCCTGTTGGGCCGCTTGCATTCATGAGTCTTTCAAATTCCATTGAGGTAATGACGTTTTTGTGGCGATAATTATAGGAGGTTTGAGTGCTGGGATCAAAAGTTTCTGCGCCGCAAGCTAGGATGATGCCCCCTACGTTGAGCCTAAGCACTTTTTCCTTTTGATTGTAGTCTATCGCCTTCAAGCTGCAGGCCGTCTTGCATCTTGCACAGGTGTTAGGTTCGACCCCGAGACAGCTTTTTCTATCAATCAGATAGCGTGTAGGGATGGCTTGAGGGATAGGGATATGTATTGCTTTTCGCCAAGTAAGACCACTTTCGAATTCGTTAGGTACTTCTACTGGACAGGCGTTTGTGCAATTTCCACAGGCACTGCATTTTTCTGTTACATACCTAGGGGTTTGTCGAAGTGTAATTTCGAAGTTTCCAACTCGTCCTTTAACTTTCAGTACTTCGCACAGGGTCAATATTTCTATGTTTGGATGGCGGGCGACTTCAACCATTTTTGGTGATAGTATGCACATGGCGCAGTCGTTCGTGGGGAAGGTCTTGTCAAGTAGTAGCATCCTGCCGCCAATAGTTGGCTTTTCGTCGATGAGATACACTTTGAAACCAGATTCAGCGAGTTCATGAGCAGCATAGATTCCTGAAACTCCTCCGCCGATAACTGCAACAGCGCCCACCTTATCCATATGCTTCACGACTAAACTCCAATTATTTTGATTACTGGCTCAGGGGAGACAAGGTTCTTGTGAAGCCCGAGTTTTTTGGGTTCAATGCCGAAGGACAGCCCCATAAGTTGTGTAAAGTAAAGAATTGGGATATTCCGCCCATTTGAGTTAGTCTTGACTTTGCTGGTCAAGGTTTCAAGGGTCATATGGCAAAGGGGGCATGTAACCAGAATGCATTGTGCTTCTCTCCGGCTTGCTTCTACCAATATCTCCTCGGTCAGCTTCACTGCTATATCCCTGTATGTCATGAGTAACCCGCCGCCACAGCATTTTGTCTTGCTGGTGAACTTGAGAGGTTTGCCTCCTAGAACGGAGACAATTTCATCAATGTGCGTTGGATTGTCGGGGTCATCGGAATTTATGATCTTTGATGGTCTCACTGATAGACAGCCATAATAGGACGCGGTTTTCAATCCGTTAAGTGGCTTGTCGGAGCACTCCGCTATATCTTCCAGTCCTACTTCATTCCATATTAACTCCAATAGATGTTGAATTTCAATCGAATGGAATTCGTAATCCAATATTCCACTTATTCGCTGTTTTAATTCCGTGCTCTTGGATAGTTTGTGCTGGACGGTCAGAAGATTGTTGAGACAGGCATTGCATGCAACCACAAGCTTGTCGGATTTTTCAGATGCCATTTTTAGATTTCTGGCTGGTAACGCTAAGGAGAGAGTAGGGTTAAGAGACGAAACCTCTAATGCTCCGCAGCAATTCCAATCTTCAATTTCTACAAGCTCGATCCCGAGATGCTTACACACTACCTCTGCTGACATTTGATATTCCTTTGCTGATGACTCCAATGAGCAGCCAGGATAGTATGAGATTTCCATTTGCATCACTCTGATGATTCTTTGAAAACGTGGTGAAGTTCGTCCAAGGCTTTGATCTTATGGGGGAACAGGCTAATCTTGCCCTTTCGAAACATTCTGAGTCCAAGCAGAGAAAAAGACATCATGAAACCCAAAGCCTTCCTTTTGATTATATACTTGGAAAGTAGCCCTGTTTCGAACACTCTGCCATAGCTCTCAATGCTGTCCTTAAATATTAAATCGAAAGGGAATTGCGGTCCTTTGATCTCGATATTGCCTCTCTCTGCTTCCCTCACAGCTATGATTCTCAGAGCCTCAATAACCTCTGCGAACTTTACATCCTGTGGGCAGCGTTCAAGGCAGGTTAGGCAGTGTGCACACTTCCAAATAGTCTCACTGGAAAGGACCTCATTTTTCATCCCGTAAAGAACCATTCTGATTATCCTTCGTGGATTGTAAGAATTATCAACTCTTCTAACTGGGCATGAAACGGTGCATATCCCGCAGTTGAAGCATAGCTTTATATTTTGGCCACCAACTTCTTTTGACACTTCGTATTTGAAATTCGGATCTAGCTCTTCAAAATCTATGGTTTGCACGTTTTCATTAGCCATTTTACCTTTTTCTCACCCCACCGATGGTAGAAGATAAAACAAACTGTTGCTTCTTAATTAATGTTTTTGGTAGTAAATAACGTGAAAAACTGTTTAATCCAGTGATGTTTTCTATATTATTTATTAAAAAAATGAAGAAAATTGTTTTTATCAAAATGTCCAGAAATATTCAACCACTTGCTTCAGTCGGTTATCTCTGGACTTGTATTAGACTGCTTATCAATACTGCGCTTGCGAACAACAGAGAGTCTTCTTTTTCCAGAGTCTTTAACTAGCTCTTTAGAAACAGTCTTAAGGGATGTCAGTTTCTTCAAAGCAGTCAACCAGACCGCTGATCTCACATCGCTGTGGAATATCCAGTCTCTTCTCACTGTAATAGCCTTCTCAGGACAAACTTTTTGGCACGCAAAACAATACACGCAAAAGTCAAGTGAAACCTTGGGCCTACCATTCTCATCTAGCACAACTGCATGCGCAGGACAGATATCTACACAGACTCTGCACCCTTGGGGACAAAGATCTGCGTTCAACTGGACTGTTCCGAGAAAGGGCTTTTTGACTACTATAGCGCTGAAAGGACAGGCTGACTCGCATCGCTTGCAGTATATACAAAGCGATTCATCGACCTGCAAATCGACAATCTGTGCTTTGCTCTTTGAACCTTTAGTCAGAACTTCAATTGCTCCAGTGGGACATTCCTCTTGGCATTTGAGTTTGCATTCAGACCTGCACTTTTCCCTCTTAACTTTGATCTCTTTCAGCAAAACAGGAAAAGCTTCGTTTTTCACGATTGTAGCTATCTCCTCACCATCAATCTCCATCTTTAGTGCGTCCAAAGGACATATGGTCGCGCATTCACCACAAAAAATACAAGAGTCAATTTTGAAATCAATAGTGGGTTTTTTTGCCAAGCGCCCCTCAACTAGTCTCGGGGGATTCCAACTGATCGCTTCCTTTGGGCAATTCTCTGCACATATACCGCAGCCGTCACACAAATCTGTGTTCAAGCAAAGCACGTATTCTCTTGTCAGTAAACTCCGCTTTAATTGTATTTGATTTCTACTTCGTTGCCTGCTAATCCCACGGCTCAATCTGTCTGACCCCTCAGATTCTTACTCAACGAGATACACTTGTTTTCAAACATTAAAGCCTTACCAACTTTGCAGTTATCTTGACGATAATACCCTAGGAATTTTCCTCAGATACCTCCTTCCACTCGCATTTATGTTCGCAATAAGGATCACCGTGGCCTTTGCAGGTTAGGCGTGTTATCTTTGCGTTTCCACCCATTGCATCAGTGACTCCTTCATGAAAGGCATCATGGAGGACCTCACACATCATTTCTGGCATTTTGACAGCAAGTTCGAGGAAAAGACAATTATGCACTCGATAAACAATTTTACCTTTCTCAAAATGCACAATTTCGGGCTCCGCCCCAGCTTCTTCTAGATATCCGCTAATGAAATAGTCCCTGAAGACCTCTTCGGGCCACTCCTTGATGTCATATTTATATTCGATTTTTCTCATCTCGTTTTTCCCCATCCTCTTCCCAACTCTTCTTAACAGCTTACTGGATCTTCTTGCACCAATCAGAGATCGAAGAGTTTTGATCATAAAGTTTGATAGAGTTTGATAGCTACGTTTTGGATAACCTACTATTGTGGGCTCTTTGGCGATCTGATAATAGATTTTGGGTCTTCCCACAGTCCCGCCTTTTTCTCTAGAGCCTTCTACGAAACCCGTGTCTTCCAACGAACGCAAATGTTGCCGGACGGTGACCGGCTGTAGATCAGCTAGCTTGGCTATTTCTTCTACACTCATAGGTTTTTTGTGCAGCAATTTTAGAATTTCAAGTCTCGACTCGCTAGACAATGCTTCGTAAGCCTTTCTGTCACTCAAGACGTTCACTTCGCTGACTCATCTCGGATTGTTGAATATTGGGACAGTGAGTTATGTTTATTATGTGGTGCATTTCAGAAACCGCCCATATAGCCACTAACAAAGTACCCAGCACATATTAGGAGACCATTGAGCAAATGTAGAAGAGCTGTGCCAGCATTCGCTGGAATAAGATTACGTGGGTCTCCATGACTTCTTCTGGCGACATACGCTGTCTTTACTGCCAGTGGAATTGTGAAAAATGAAAGCATCGTAAGCTTTGGCATCAAATACAAAGAAACTCCCAGCAATATTACAGCATAAGTTGAAAACATGAGCAGACCATAGACGTCTGCAGCTCTCTTTCTCCCAATTCTAGTCACCAGCGTCTTTTTTCCAGCTTCAGCATCAGCATAATAGTCGGGAATTTCGTTGATCCATAGCACTGCAAGAATTAATATGCCTATAGGAATGGATGCTACGATTGGTTCTAATGCTATGGTTTGTGTTTGCACGTAGTAGCTCCCGATAACAACGAGGGGTCCACAGTTGATGCCTACGATTAGTTCACCAATCCCTCGTGGAGCCAACTGTGTCGTGTAGAAATACCCAGAAACGACGCCTATGATGCCAAGAATAACAACGGTCCATCCTATAGTCAGGGCAAAGAACACCCCGATGATACTGGCGAAGACAAAGGACACCAAAGAGGCCATATATACTTCTCTAGGATTCAAAACTGCCCTTGGAAGTAGGCCGCTCCCGCCACTGAATGGAGATGCAAAATCTGTGTTGATTAAATCACAACCGCTCTTGTAGTCGAAGTAATCATTTGCCAGATTTGTCCCCGAGTTAATGCACACGACGCCTATCAAGCTTAAGATGAAATACATCGGATTGAAAGATCTTAATGAGAACCAAGCTATTATAGCGCCAAGGGAAACTGGAATTACAACTGCTGTGAAAAAAGGAGCTCTTAGTTCCTTTATCCATACAAGTAACCTCTTCTTCTTAGTTTCGGATTTTTCTGACAGTCTACGTCCCTCAAAGCGTGTTCTACACGTTATTGTGACAAATTGAGGCATATTAAATCTTGCGCAACCATGAGTTTCTATTATTTGTCTCAAATTTTTGATAATTTTTATAATATTAATTACTTTTTATATTATCATTAGCAAATTTTATATATGTAGAATAGATTTAATCTAACCTTCTAGTTGACAAAGAGGAAATGGGATGAACAAAGCCAAAAAGACGCAGTTATTCCTATCCTTGCTTGTAATTACCATAACTCTCTCATTATCAATCTCGTATCGCCCCACTACATCTGCCGTTAATGGGAGTTCAGCATATGTAGGTGCTGAACAATGTGCTGTATGTCATGCCGAAAAACATGCTGGTTGGAATCAAACTGCCCATGCTAACATGGCAGGGATTCATGAAATAAACGCTTCTGGAACTTTCTATTGGGTTGCCTTTCCGAGCCGTGTCATGAACCAATCGAGTTTCATAGAGGGTTGCGCTGGGTGCCACGTTACTGGATGGGATCCAGAGACTCAAACATGGCCCAACTGGAATTCTACCGACCCGGATCTTGCAGGAAAGTTCCTGAATGTTCAATGTGAAGTGTGCCACGGACCGGGCACAGAAGAGCCTTGGGGCGTGTCGTCCATGCTACTTAACTATTCATCAGCACTTTGTGGGCAGTGTCATACGCAATATAGTGATTGGCAGTTGAGTGCACATAACGAAAGTCTTGCTGGTTTACGGGCCTCAGATCATGCGGGAGACTCCTGTGTAATCTGTCACAGTACACAGGCTTTCGTAGACAATTATAACTTCTCAACATATGTGCAAAACGTGATTGGAGAGATTACTCTGGCAAACCCAGAACTTGAGTCGATAACATGTTCGCTTTGTCACAATTTGCACTCCCCTGAATATGAGTACCAATTGAGATTTGAAAATTCCACTGAGTTGTGCGGTCAATGCCACACTGGGTCACATCATCCACAGTCCGAGTTCTTCAACGAAAGCCCCCATGAAAAGGCTGAATTGGAATGTGCAAGCTGTCATGGGCAAGGAACACGACTCTTTCATGGACGTGAAGGATCTTGGTTTAACCACACATTTCAGATCTACAATACCTTCTATCCCTACAATCAAACAGAACCACTAGTCTGTTCATCATGCCATACACAATCATGGGCTACATCACAACTTGGGGTAATTCAAGGCTTAACAACAGAACTTATCACCAATGTCACACAGGCTATCGAAAACGCAAAAGAATCTATTGACACGGCAAATCAAACAAGCGGAGTGAGCCAAGAGAACATTGCTGAAGCACAAGCTATGATTGAAACTGCAGAAGATTATGTCCATTTCGTGGAAAACGATCACAGTGAAGGCTTCCACAACCCAGAACAGACCTTCGCAATCTTAGGTGAAGCAGCACATCTGGCAAACGAGGCACAATTAATCGTATTTGAATCTTTGGCAGGCCAAACATCAACTCTAGAAGACCAGGTGTCTAGTCTGCAAAACCAGATAACTTCTCTTCAAAATCAAACGACCACTCTCCAAACGGACATCGAAAACCTAGAAGCCAAGATCGACGACCTGGAATCAGCGAGTGCAATGGCTCCATACCTATATGGAGGGCTAGGCTTGGCCGTTGGCTTCATAATCGGAGCCGCAATCATATTTTTGACTCGGCGAGGAAAATCGTGAAATCTCCAAAAATACCCTTTTTTCTCCAAAATTAAGGAGAGCTGGAAGCTGAGATGATGCGCAAAAGGAAACTGGCAATCTCTGGAATCTTTGTGGCAATCAGCCTCTCGGTCATCTTAATAACTCCCTTATACGCGAGACAGGAGTTCGGAGAGAATTGTCTATCTTGCCATACTGAGAGTGGAATCGCGATTACCTCCAACATTACGGATGCCATCGAAGTAAATGTTTCAAGTTCATTTGGAGTACAGATCAATGCGGAAGGAGATGCACAAGAACTTACGATAGTTTGGTCTACAGTTGCCAACAATCCGTCTTTCGTCTTCACACCGACATCAGTTATTGACAATGACATCAATGACAATGACATCACAGAAAACAAAGTGAATGGAATTTTCGAGATTACAACACCCCAAACTCTCGGACAATATACTATAAAGGTCTTCGCGGCAGGTAGTGGAGGAAAAGGTGGAACACTGACTTTCCAAGTAGCTGTCAAAACCGAAGAATCTCCCCAGGGGCCATCTTTGGAAAACCTGTTGCCTACAGCGTATTTCCTCTATACAAGACATGGCATGACGCTAGCGTTTGAAGATAGATCTTGGGACGCAGATGGCAATATCACATCTTGGCTATGGAACTTCGGGGACAAAACAAACTCGACAGAGCAGAATCCGACCCACAGCTTTGCAGAGTCAGGCACCTACATAGTTATTCTGACTGTTGCTGATGGTCAAAACGGTAGTGACACTCATTCTCAAGTCTTCGATGTGCCGTCAAAGGGCGAACGTTTCATGCTGTGGATATTACAGGTCATTATCGGATCAATCATTGTGGTTTTCACTCTGCCTTTTGCCGCCGGAATAGCTGTAAGTAGAAAGAAAGAGGGATAGAAGGAAAGTTGAATAGTGGAGAGCGAGAACTCAATACGGAACCTTCCTATGATTGCTGCAGAAGGGGTTTGTGAAAATGGTTGATTTGGGTGCCCTACACTCGATGCTGATAGAGATGCATGGCGGAATGCTTACATTAGCGGCTGTTTGTATCGTTGCGATGATTGTGGCTAGCGTTCACCGAAGGCTGCGAAGAACAAGCAAATGGTACAGCGTTTTTCGAGGATTAGATTCGTCTATCGAGAAACTAGCCAGATATGTTGAACCTACAGCCTATGTAGCAGCGATAGGCGGGGTTGTCGGTCTTGTAGCATCGTCAGTTGTCGGTTTTTATGTTTGGCCTGCTGAATCTCTCATTAACTCTCCTCTGGGTTTAAGCAAAGTTATGTTTTCCATTTTCGCCACTGAACTTTGGATTTCCCTTGTCATCATGAGATCAAAGTATGGAGGAAACCTCTGGCAAAACCGTGGACTAGCGACTTTGTATGTATGCACAGGTCTTGCAGGGTTCTTTTTCATGGTTTTAACCGGAAGTTTGGGAGGACACATGGCCCTCGGAGTGAGTGTGCTTGACCCGGTTTACGAACTGCTTGCTGTGAATCCTGAGGCTTTCTGGATTATTAGGCTTGAGATGGTGCCTGTATTGATGGGTGTTGCGTTCTTTGAGACAGTCGCTCTTTTCGCTGCCTTTATGCGTTTCCGTGTACGCCGTTGACTGTTCTTGCCTTCGAGATCGCTAGCTATCTTTCTGTCAATATTTTCTTGGAGATGTAGGTTGTAGAAAGAGCTGATGAAATATCCTTATTTATGACAAAGAATGGTGCTTGGCTGAGGTAGATCTTGAAGTCAGATTCTTTGAGCATGGTTATGCTCTTCAAGGCATCGTTTAAATGTTCAACTATTTTTTGTCTACAATAGTTCACAGATTCGTCCATCTTCGTAGGCATCTTAGTCAAATTGGCAGGTGCTGTTTCGTTGCCAAATATCTCTTCCAAGCGCATCTTCGCTTCTGAGTCGCTGCGCCGATAGGTATGTATTACAGGAAGCGTAACTCTTCTGTTACTCAAATCCCCTATATACTTCCCGGTTAATAGATCTTGAAGGTCGTCTTGAAGCTGGTAAGCTATTCCCAAGTGTTCTCCAAATGACGCTAGTGATGCGATTTCTTGTGCGGAGCCTCCGCCTTCCATGGCACCACATTGAGCAGCGCTACGGAATAGAGAGGCAGATTTCCTCTTTACCTTTGCAAAATAGTCTTCTTCAGTCGTATCTTTCAGTGATTGATTAATATCCATGTATTCGCCACTACACAAGTCTAACCCGGTCTTAGCTGCTATCCTAACCGTTTCCTGACTATAGTTAGAAGTCAAGTCAATGGCTAATGAGATGAGATAGTCTCCAACCAAGATTGCGTCTTCAACGCTCCATTTCTTATGAAGCGCCAATACCCCTCGACGAGAATCATCCCTGTCGATGATGTCATCGTGAACAAGAGTTGCCGTGTGCAATAGTTCAAAGGCCAATGATAAAGGTGTTGCTTTATTCCTGTCTCCGCCAACGCTCTGGGTGCTAAGTAAGACCATGATTGGTCTGAGTCTTTTGCCCTCAGACAACAAAGCATATCTTAGTTGAGGAAACATGCTAGAATGGGAAAGATCAAGAGTGAATTCCGTGAGCTTGCGGTCGATTAACCCTCTTGTCTCTGATATATACGTTAGAAAATCGCTGTTTGAGATGTCATTGGTTTTTGGCCGCATGAAGCAGAGGCTCCTGAGTATAGCTCAGCTTGTTCCATTATAATAAATGTTTTTCGCAATAGTATGTTTCCGGTGATTTTTACAATTATAAAGATTGATGTTTACAGAACTGGACGAAAAGCATGAAGATTCCAACGGGAAATTCTTCTTAAAAAATATATAAAAAAAGAGAAAAACATTTAAAAGAGCAGGTA